>NZ_VJOT01000071.1 GCF_011087585.1 Neochlamydia sp. AcF84 | reverse complement strand
ATTAGAGCGAGCAATAACCGACTTTGGAGCAGATATTGCTTTTGGAAAAGTAGGAGAAAAGATGAAGGAACATTATGGAATTGAAGCTTCTTCTTCCATTTCCTGCGGCTTTGACCATATCATGTAAAGTAACATTATTGGGACAACAAGCTATATAATAAGCTACATCGCGAGGGTCTTTCATGTTACGTCTTAATAAAAGCCAACGTGTCCACCCTTCAGGGCTATCTGAATTGACTTCTAGACGATACCAATGGTAATAGCGTTCGCCTTTCGCTCCTTTTCCTGCCGATAAACTCTGCCAATCTTTTGGCTTAGTTTCTGCAAGAAAGTGGCTGGCTGGACTTCGATCAAAATCTACGCTCACATGGTAATTAGAGGGTACAGCTAATATATAAGGACAGCATTCTTTCTCTAGATAAGCTCTTAAAGGATAAACTCCCTATACCTCGTCTCCCAATACTTAAAGAAGGCCTGATCCCATGGCCGAAAGCTCGCTGTAGCATCAACATGGCTAATTGTATTTTCGTTTTGAATTTAACTTCTTTAGATATACCAGCTCTTGCTCTACGTTCTTCATCTAAAAACCATTCTTCAGGGATATATAGCTCTCGATCAATTAGTACGCGGCCTTGGTTAGTTGCATAAGAAAGGAAAATCCCTACTTGGCAATTTTCAATTCTTCCTGCTGTTCCACTATATTGTCTTGCCACTCCTGCTGAATGCTTACCTTTCTTTGAAAATCCCGTCTCATCTATAGCTACTATGCCTCCTTCTTTATCTTTCAGCACTTCCATTTGCAAACTATCTCTGATTGCATCTGCTTGCCATAAACCACGGCGTAGTAGATGTTGAAAAGCGTAAGGGGTTTGTAAACCAGCCTCTTCTGCCAATTGCCAGGTGTTTTTATGTTCTGCTTTGCTCATTAGGCCTTAATGTTATTGCAAAGCTACTTGTCTAGCTTCTTCTCGGCTAAAAAAAGGCCTTAAAAATAGAGCTAACTCTTCTTTTTTTTGTTTTATAGTTTAGTTTATTGCTTTCAATTCCATGCCTCCCCCCTATTTAACAAATAAAATAGCGTACTATATTTTTTATTACCACTGTAGTACTAATTCTAGATTGGCATAGCATTTGTCAAAATTTTTTATCAGAATACCTTGACACAGACCTCCGAAGAACCGTAATTGATAACCTTGTAACCGCTTACCCTTTTTATCATTTTTTATAAAACTCTTAATCTAAAAGATCTATAAAATTTAAATTTTGAAAATATCTTTTACAATACTTTAACTATAAGTAATACCATTTAAACGAACTCCGTAAGTAGCAGCTATTGAGAATTGCAAACAGCCTTTTTCTAAATTCAAATAAGGGGGATAATTTAGGGAGGGAAAAGGTTTGGAAAGGAGGAAACCATGTTTGTAGCTTTTTATCATACAATAGAGGAATTAAATGCCATGGCAAAAAAGAAAGCCTATGGCAGTTACAGTTGTAAACTAAGAGCAGTGGTGATGGCGATGGAAGGAGAAAGCGCATATCAGATAGGAAAAGCG
>NZ_VJOT01000070.1 GCF_011087585.1 Neochlamydia sp. AcF84 | reverse complement strand
TTGCTACTTTTTTAGCTTACCATTAAAAGGAAATTTACATTTTTTCTTTTTAAAATTGATGCAATGATGGAGTTTTTTAGGGTAAATCAGGTTGGACTAAATAGATTTATGAACGAAAAAGGTTGATAGGGTTTAAAAATCTTTGGAGAAAAATTGTTAAATTTTTTTGCAGCAGCATATCTAAAGCTTCCTAGAGGATTAAAACCTATTTCTCACTAATTTTACTAAAGTCTAGCAATTGAGAGAACATGTCAAAAACGCGCTGCAGCAAAGCTAGGCGGTTGTCTCGCAATTTTAGATCATCCGCCAAGATTTTAACTTCATCATAAAGCTGGGCTAAAGCTGGTTGGATATCTGCAATTAGTTCGTAAGCTTTATCATAATCATGCAAGGTAATTGCCTGAGTAAGTTGTATCTGCTTTTGACCTAGCAAAGCATCCAAGTTCTTCTCAGCATTTTCTTTAAGTAATTCTTTTGAAAAAGCGGCACTTGGGGTGTTTACTAATTGACCTTTAGCTCTTTTATAAACTTCAAAGAGAAGGGGGAACTTTTTGTTGGTTTGCCTAAAATGATGAAGGGATTTAGCTTTGCAAAAAGTATCGTAGATATCACTAAAGTTAGAAGAAAGAGAAGCTTCGATTTCATCTTTAGAAAGGTCATATTCTTGGAAAACTGATTTAATACGGTTGGTAATGAAAGCTTCTATCTCTTGTAATAAATGCTCTTTATCTTTTATTAGAGCTTCAGGGAAATGATCAAAACATTGCCGGAAGACCTCCATTAAGGGTAGACGGTAGCAGCCATTGATAAGCATTTTAATCACGCCGAGAGTCTGGCGCCTTAGCGCATAGGGGTCACTAGAAGAGGTAGGCTTAAGATTCACACAATAGCAACCGATTAAATTATCGATTTTGTCAGCAAGACTTACTAAGGTGCCTGTAAGGGTTTGGGGTAAAGGGGCATTCTCTCCTCGCGGCATCCAATGTTCATCTAGGGCTTCGGCTACCTCGGGATCCTCGCCTGAAGCTAGCGCATAGTATTTTCCTATTGTACCTTGTAGGTTGGGAAATTCATAAACCATTTCCGAGGCTAAATCGGCTTTACATAACCAAGCTGCTCGTTTAGCTTTTTCTAAGCTACCTTTGTTAAGCAATTTTTGCAAAATCTCTACATGAGAGACAATCCGTTTAACCTTATCCCATACGCTCCCTAAGTGAGCTTGAAAAGTCACTTGTTTAAGCTTTTCATTATAAGAATCTAAGGATACTTTCAAGCCCTGCTCATATAAAAAAGCTCCATCAGAAAGCCTAGCTGATAAGACACGCTCATTGCCAGCCCGTATATAATCCGAAGGATTGTTGTCAGCGGTGATAATGAAGATGTTTTGCAGTTGCCCTTGGGCATCTGTAACAGGGAAATATTTTTGATGTTCCACCATCTCAGAAATCAATACTTCTTTAGGAACCTTAAGAAAAGAGGCATTGAAGTAGGCATAAGTTACTTGGGGCCACTCCACCAAGTTCAAAACTTGGGGGATAACTGCCTCTCGACAGATAATCTTTGCTTGTAAAGAGTGTTCTAGCTTATCTAGGGCAACAATGATGGTATTTTCTCTTTCCCCCATATCTACCATCACCTGATGTTTCTTTAAAATTTCCACATACTCTTGGGCTTTATTAAGAGCAAAAGCCTCAGGGGACAGCTGACGATGCCCAAAGGATTTCCGACCGGCCTGAATATTGCCCACGCTAAAGGGGATGATATGAGGGCCATGAAGGCTGGTGATCCAGCGCAGAGGACGCGCGTAAGAAATTTCAAGAGAACCCCAGCGCATTTTTTTAGGAAAATCGAGGCTTAAAATAAGACTAGGTAAGTTTTTAGCTAGAATTTGCGCTGTCGGTATACCTGGTGTTTGCATGGAGGCAAATAGATAATCGATTCCTTTGATTTGTTGAATGCGGATGGAACCGTCGGTAGCTTCACGAATAGCAGCTAAGGAAATAGGGGAAATGCCAAGCGAGCGAAAGAAACCTTCACCTGCTGGTTTTAATTGTCCATTGCTGCCATAGGCTTGCTCTAAAGCGGGCCCTTTTTTTTCTAGGATTTGCGGGGGCTTAAGGTAAGGAAGATCTTCAACATACAAGGTCAGGCGGCGAGGAGTTCCATAAGTTTTAATGTCTCCATAAGCAATACCTTCTTTATTTAAAAAAGCTCTAAACGCTTTTTCTAGATTTTGACAGCCCAAGCTGACAAATGAAGCGGGGAGCTCTTCAGAGCCAATTTCTAAAAGAAAAGCCTCTTTTTTATTAGGATCCAACATTTCCATTTCTTCTTCTTTAGAAGGCGTAGGAGCTATAATCTCTTCCTTTCCCGCTGGTGGCGCAGAGTTAAATTTGCCTAGTAAGGGGTAGTTAAGTTGCTCGCGGCTCTTGGTATAACTTTCGGCAATTTGCTTAGTAAGATTACGTATACGTGCAATATAACCTGTTCGCTCAGTAACAGAAATGGCGCCGCGTGCATCCAGAATATTAAAAGCATGCGAAGCTTTCATGACAAAATCATAGGCAGGCAGCGGCAAGCCTGCAGCCATTAATGCTTGAGCCTCTCTTTCAAAATCATTAAAGTGTCGAAACCACATTTCGGTTGAAGCATTTTCGAAATTGTAATGACTCCATTCCACTTCATTACGATGATAAATATCTTTATAGGTAATCTCTTCATTCCATTGTAAATCAAAGATGTTATTGACTTTTTGTAGATACATGGCCAAACGCTCAATCCCATAGGTAATCTCACCCGTGATGGGTTTTAAATTGAGGCCCCCTACGCATTGAAAATAAGTAAATTGGGTAACCTCCATTCCATCCATCCAGACTTCCCATCCTAATCCCCAGGCTCCTAGTGTAGGGGCTTCCCAATCATCATGCACAAAGCGGATATCATGCTCACTTAAGTTAAAGCCAATAGCTTCTAAGGATTTTAAATATAGATCCTGAATATGCGAGGGTGAGGGCTTGAGAATCACCTGGTATTGAAAATAGTGTTGAAGGCGGTTGGGATTGGTTCCATAACGTCCATCTGCAGGGCGGCGTGAGGGTTCAATGTAAGCTGCACGATAAGGCTCGGGACCTAGACAGCGTAGAAAGGTGGCTGGGTTAAAGGTTCCGGCTCCTACTTCAAGGTCATATCCTTGATGGATGATACATCCTTGCTGTTCCCAAAAAAGCGAGAGACGTCTTAAAACTTCCTGAAAGGTAATCATGTAGATACTCAATTTTTATGAAAGGCATGATGTTATCTTATTTAAGAAAAATAACGCTACATTTTCATCATCTTCACTTCTCTGCCATTTCTTTCCCTTTAATTTTTTATTACATAGTCCCAAAGTCCCTCTACTTATGTTATCCTCTTGTAAATAACTTAAGCTGAACCCTCCCTAGCTAGGAAATTATGAAAAACGAAGAAAAACTTCTAACTAGCCAATAGATAGCTTTATAAATTTTTAGATGTATGTATAACTTTTTATTCTTACCAGGGAAGCTGGCCTTTAATAAAAGAACATAAAAGGTAAGGTACTTGTTCTTACCCCCAACAAGCAGGCTCTACAGATTTTTAGTAGGCTTGTTTTTTTAACGTCAGCTAAAATAATTAGTAAGGAATTAACTAGTAGTTATTTAATATATATGGTATGCTGCATTATAAATAAAATTATTGATTGAGAAAATAATGACAAATTTTTGTGACCTAACTTATTCAGAACTTGTAGATTGGCTAGAAGCTTATGAGGAAAAAAAGTTTCATGCACGCCAACTCTTTGAATGGGTGTATAAAAAGTCGATCCTGGATTGGGATTTGATGTCTAACCTGAGTAAGCCTCTGCGTGAAAAGCTAAAAAAGGGCTTGCTTTTGCCTACCTTGCAATTAGTAAAAGTCACTCCTTCTACCGACTTAGAAACTTATAAATTTCTCTGGAAGTTAAGGGATGGTAATCTGGTCGAATCTGTGCTGATTTGCTCAGGTGATCGTCGTACCGTTTGTGTCTCCTCGCAAGTAGGATGCCCTGCTAACTGTGCCTTTTGCGCTTCGGGAAAACAAGGTTTTTTTCGTAATCTACGACCTGGAGAAATTGTTGAGCAGATCGTGCAAATTAACCATTGGTTAAAGCAAAAAGAAGAACGTGTTTGCCATGTGGTCTACATGGGGATGGGTGAGCCTCTTAAAAATTATGAAGCCGTGATGAAATCGATCCATCTAATCATTGATGAGGAAACCCTTAATATTTCTCAAAGAAGGATTACAGTCTCTACGGTAGGAATTGTGGATGGAATCAAGCGTTTAAGCACCGAAAATCTCAAAGTCAATTTGGTTCTTTCTCTTCATGCCCCTAATCAAAATATTCGCAAAAAAATTATTCCTTATGCGCGTAAATATCCTTTAGAAGATATTTTAGCTGCTATGGATGAATATAGTATGAAAACGAAGCGCGATATTACCTATGAATACACTCTGCTTGCGGGTATCAATGATCATCCTGATCATGCGCATGAATTGGCCCATCTATTAAAAGGCAAACAATGTACAGTTAATTTAATTCCCTACAATCCTATTCCGAATGTTAGGCTACAAAGGCCTGATAGAAAAGCGATTAAAGAATTTAGAAGCGTTTTATTTGGATGCAAGATCGTTAACACTTGCCGCTACACCAAAGGTGATGATATTGCGGCAGCCTGTGGACAATTGGCCATGCAGCAGCAAAATTTACAAAAGCCTGCTTTAGCGATGATGCCAGAGTAAACACAAGTGATCTACTTTTTAATCAATTAAGGGGAATGTTTTACGCAACTGCTAATCGAAAAATACGCTTTCAGCATTATTGCTAAAAAAAAGCTTAAGTAGTAGGTTTTTAATGATGAAGCCCACCTATGAAGATCTTTTCATACTTGTCCAGCATCAGAGCCAGATGGTTTTTGATCAGGAACAGACGATTAAGCGTCTTGAAAAGCGCATTCTAGAGCTTGAAAAAATGCTACATCTACATCCAAGCAACCGCTCTAAATCGCCCAGACCTGAGCAAAAGAAAAATCGTCGATCTCCTAAAAGAGGAGCTAAACCTTAAGTATAAAGGTTGTTCCGACTTTTATTCTTTCCAGAAAAATCAAGGCTATCATTCTTTCATTTTTGTCTATCGACGTCTTGGGGAAACAGCCAAACCAAAAATTGCTCCCTTAATCATTGACAGGATGGCATAGAAAAAGATGGCAAGATAAAATTTTAAAATTTAAAGAATTGACTTTACTCAAGCGGTTGATGGATAAAATAGGCAGCGCTAGGGCCTAACCACTTGGCAGTAAAGCTTTTTAGGGAGGAACTATTTAACTCTCCCTTCGTAGACGGCTACATTTAAAAGGGATGAAAAGCCTTAAAAAAAGCTTTTTTCCTGGCCTTCTAGGGAGGAAGAGAAAAGCATTTTTATTATTAGGTTGCTTAAGATAAGAAGCTCCCTTTAAAATTACGCTCTGCAATAAAAGGTGTTTATGTCTTTTGATCTCAAAAAACTCGATCTTTTTCCTACCCAGCCTGGCGTTTACTTGATGAAGGGGGAGCAAAACGAGATTCTTTACGTAGGCAAAGCTAACAATTTGCGCCAACGGGTCAAGCAATATTTTGCTGCAGGTAGAGATGGGCGTATAATGGTCCCTTTTTTAATTGCAAAGGTTGAAGAAATTGATACGATTGTGGTCAATTCAGAAAAAGAAGCTTTATTGTTAGAAAATAATCTGATTAAGCAATACCAGCCTAGATATAATGCTTTACTCAAAGATGATAAAAGTTATATTGCTTTAAAAATTAACAATCGACATCCCTGGCCTATGGTCAGCCTTATACGGTATCGAGGTAAACCTAAATCCGATGGCTACTATTTTGGACCTTATACAAGTGCTCTAGCTGCTCGCCATACTTTAGATTTAATCCAACGTATTTTTCCCTTAAGGCAATGTTCTGATCAGGAGCTAGTCCGTCGCCATCGCCCCTGCATTCTTTATGATATCAAGCGTTGCATAGCCCCTTGTGTCAATAAATGTACAAAAGAAGAGTATAATCATTACATGGATGGAGCTATCAAGTTTTTGAGGGGGCAAGATAAGGAAGTTTTGCAAGACTTAAAAGCTGAAATGGAGCGTCAGTCGGAAGCTTTAGAGTTTGAAAGGGCAGGAGAGATTTTACAGACCATTCGTCAGATTGAGAGAACGATTGAAACGCAAAAAGTAGATAAGCCTCTCGGGGAGGATGCCGATGCTTTTGGAATTTTTCGCCAAGGCGATGAGGCCATTCTTTGCCAGCTTTTATTTAGGGCAGGTAAGCTTGTAGGATCAAGGCGCCATAACTTTAGTCAGATCGCTCAAAATGATCATGAGTTGCTCGAATCTTTCCTATTACAAAATTATGATGAGCAGGCTGAATTGCCTCATGAAATTTTACTTTCCGCGCCTGTTGATAACCCGTCGGCTATTGCTGAAATTCTCTCTAGCCAAAGAAAAAGAGGAGTACGCATTTATCATCCGCAGAGGGGTAACAAATTAGCGATGGTTGAAATGGCTATCGCTAATGCCAAAGCTTCTTTTCATCAAGAAAAAGATTTGCAAGCTGTTAGGGAGCGAACCTTATTAGAAATGGAAGAGAGGTTTCATTTGAATAGGTATCCTGAGCGCATCGAATGTTTTGATATTTCTAATATGGCAGGCACCACCATTGTCGCTACGATGGTTGCTTTTACTAATGGTCAAAAAGACTCCAATCGTTATCGCAAGTATAAGATTCGTACGATCGATCAATCGAATGACTATGCTTCTATGCAAGAGGCTTTAAATAGACGTTATCTAAGAGCTAAAGAAGAAAATGATTTACCTGATTTGTTGATAGTGGATGGAGGAAAAGGACATCTTAACATGGCTTTAAAGCTGCTAGCCGATTTAGATATCGCCACGGTCGATGTGATCGGCTTAGCAAAAGAAAGAGGGCGGCACGATCGCGGCATGACAGAAGAGCAGGTGTTCTTGCCAGGCGTTAAAGATCCCCTTTTATTGCATAAGACCTCACCTGTTTTGTTTTTACTCCAGCAAATTCGTGATGAAGCTCACCGCACGGCCATCACCTACCATCGCCATTTAAGAACCAAAAAAACAATTAAAAGTTCCCTCGATGATATTCCCGGCATAGGTCCTAAAAAACGTGCTTTGCTGCTAAAGCATTTCGGTAGTGTTAAAAAAATAAGGGAAGCTACCCTAGAAGAGATCTCGCAACTTCCCCGCCTTACCCAAAAAGATATAAAAGCTTTAACCGAATATTTAAAAAATGCTAAGTAATGGGGCTGCTTATTAAAAATTAAGGGATCATTCTTTTTTGATTGAATAAATTCAGTGCTCTCCGTTAACATGCCTTCTTCACTAATCCCGATGGGATATTAGCTCAGTTGGTTAGAGCGCCACGTTGACATCGTGGAGGTCAGCTGTTCGAGTCAGCTATATCCCACCATTTTATGGTTATGACTAATCCGCTAAAAACTCTAAGACAATCGGCTGCAGAGTTATTAGCGCTTGCTATTTGTAGCCTTTTTCCAAAAGCACAGCTATTCCAAGGCGAGGCTACAGATCTGGGCTTCTACTACGATTTTTTTCTTCCCGAAGCTATTACTCACGAGCAATTTTTGTATATCGAAGAGCGCATGCGTGACTTTATGCGGCAAAGCCTGCCCTTCAAGCCTATGGAAATGATGCGCAAAAATGCTATCGAGCTATTTAAACATCAGGGGCAAACCCTTAAAGTTATTTTATTAAAGGCTTGTGCAGAGACTTTAGTGCATGTTTGTCAAGTGGGTGAGTTTTACGATTGGGTGGCGCCTCCTTTTGTTGAGACGACTAAGCAGGTGGGAGCCTTTAAATTATTAGAGGTAAGTTCTTTTAAAGTTTCCTTACCCGGTAGACCTAATCTTTCATTAACACGCATCCAGGGAACCGTATTTTCTGAAAGCTATAGCCTTAAGCAATTTCTGAAGAAAAGAGAGATTGCCAAGCAATGCGATCACCGGCAACTGGGTCAGCAGATGAATCTATTCACTATTTTGGACGAGACATGTCCAGGCTGCTGGACCTGGTACCCTAAAGGAGTTATCCTTCGTGAAATATTGCTAAATTGGTTGAAAGCCGAGTATCAACGACAAGGGTGTCAATGGGTAACAACTCCCACGCTGGTAAAGCAGCCTTTTGCCGATTCAATAGAGCCTTTGACTTTACGTTTTGAAGCCGAAGGATTAGATTATGCTTTATGTGCTAGTAAAGCTTCTTTGCATGCCTCTCTTTACAAATCTAAGCCACATTCTTACCAAGAACTGCCCCTCGCTTATGCAGAATACGCTGAATTTTACAATCAAGGGAAAGAGATCCACCAATGGGGAATGTTAAGGTCCCGTTCCTTTCATGCCGATCAGTCTCATATCTTCTGTGGTGCCGAGCAACTTTTAGATGTGCTCATTTCTTCCTTGCAATTCATTAATAAAACTATTAAAGTAATGGGGTTTGGGATCCAATGGCATCTGATTGTTAAAAGCAGAAAGTATAAGAAGCTTCCTAAAAAGTGGGAGGAATCTCAAGCTAGTTTAGTCAGAGCCTTGGATGTAAGCGGCTTTAAATATGTGATTGACAAAGAGCCTCAAGAGTATTATGGTCCTGCTATAGAAGCGCGATTCACTGATATACTGGGGCGTGATTGGAAAAGCTCTTGCATTTATATTGACTTGTACCATCCCGATAAAATGGGCTTATCCTATCCAGGGCAAGATGGCAAAATACATGCGCCTGTCATGGTAGGTCGAGCGGTACTAGGTTCAATTGAACGTTTAACAGCTATTCTCCTTGAACACTATGCCGGGAACTTGCCTCTATGGCTTGTTCCTGAACAGATACGCATCATTCCAGAGATGAATAAAAATTTCGATTATGCTATTCAGGTGTTTGAGGAGATAGAAAAAGCTGGTTTCCGGGTGAGTATGGATGATTCTACTCACAATGTTGGGTTAAAGATTCAAGCCGCTCACTATGAAAAAATTCCTTATCTTGTAAGAGTAGGGGATAAAGAAGAGGAAAATCGCACCGTTATATTTAAGAAATATCAGCAAGAAAGCGTGCAAGAGGAAGTTTTAAATAAATTTCTTGAGCAATTGAAGTTAGAAAACGAATTAAAAACTTAAATGAAGTCTACCTCTTTAAGAAAGAGGTCTAATAAAAACTAAGAAGTGCAAGGTAACATTTTTGTGCTTCTATAACGAGGGTGGAATTTCGGTTGAAAGTTAACAGAGAAATACGTGCTCCGCGCGTTCGTTTGATTACGCAAACTGGTGAGCAAATTGGTGTAGTCCCTTTGCATGAAGCCTTAGCTAGAGCTGAAGAAGATGGATTAGATTTGGTAGAAATATCAGCAGGCTCTAATCCACCCGTATGTAAAATTATCAACTACGGCAAATTTCGTTACGATCAAACGAAACGAGAAAAAGAGAGCAAGAAAGCTCAACATCAAGTTAAAGTAAAAGAAATTAAGGTCAAGCCGAATATCGATATCCATGACCTAGAGACAAAGATTAGACATGCTCGAGATTTTATCGCTAAAGGCAATAAAGTCAAGTTAACATGCATGTTTAGAGGGCGAGAGATGGCTCATCCAGAGATTGGAGAAAAGGTTCTTCGTAAAGTGTGCGAAGATCTAGAAGAAATCGCCACTGTAGAGTCTCCTTCTAAGTTATTTGGAAGAATGCTCATTGTCATATTAGCACCTGGTGGAAAGAAGAAAAAAGAAGGCGCGAAAGGCCCCTCGAATGAGAGCCAGCCTACCAGGGAAGAAGAAAGCGCATAGGCAAAATGAAAAGATATGTAGGGAGAAGTTCACGTGCCTAAGATGAAAACAAAAAAGGCTGTTGCGGCCAGATTCAAATTGACGGCAACTGGTAAGCTCAAAAGAGGGCGTCCAGGTAAGCGGCATATTTTGAATAAAAAAACACCTAAGCGTAAACGCCAGCTATCCAAACCGGCGTTAGTTAATGAGGCGCACTTGAAAACGTACAAACGATTAATGTGCGTATAAAATATAGATCTGACTAGCTAAAAGTCAGAAAGATGAATGAAACGATCTAATATTTTAATAATTAAAGAATTAGACAAATAACAGTGGAGATAAGCTATGGTTAGAGTAACCAATGCTGTTGCTTCACATCGTCGCAAAAAAAGACTACTTAAGAGAGCTAAAGGGTTTTTCGGTGATCGAAAAAACCACTTGCGTCTTACAAGTGATGCGGTTAATAAAGCGTTGGCCTATAATTACCGCCATCGCAAAGAGAAAAAACGCGAGTTCCGTAGCTTATGGATCATGCGAATTGGAGCCGCTGCAAAAATCCATGGAATTTCTTATAGCAAGTTTATTCATGGTTTGCAAAAAGCGCGATGTGATTTAGATAGAAAAATGTTAGCCGATATGGCTATTCGTGATCCCCAAGGCTTCGCCGCCGTGGTGAATCATGCAAAACAAGCCCTTGCATAACAAGGTATTGATTTCCTACATTTTTAGCAGAGCCACCGAGTGTGACTCTGCTATTTTTTTATTTTTATTTTTTGAGGAAGATTGTGCATAGCTCCATTCAAGCCATCCATAGCGATTTTGCTGCCGATATAGCTGCCGTAAAGACCACAGCAGAGATAGAAAATTTGAAAATAAAGTATTTAGGGAAAAAGGGTCTTATCCAAAATTTGATGAAACTCTTAAAAGAGGTTAATCCTGACCAGCGGCCCGCCTTTGGCAAGGAAATTAATGAGCTCAAAGAAAAAGTTTTGCATCAAATTGAGGAGCATGAAAAGCAGCTGATAGCTAAAGAAGAAGATCAGCAATTGGCTCAAGAAAAGATTGACATTACTTTACCTGGCAGGCGACATTCCATTGGGCGTAAGCATATAATTACGCAAGCCTTAGACAGTATCCTAGATATTTTAGTAGGCATGGGCTTCTCTGTACAATATGGCCCTGATATTGATACCGATTATTACAACTTTGAAGCCCTTAATTTCTCCTCTGATCATCCAGCCCGTGATATGCAAGATACTTTCTATATCACGCCTGATGTCCTTCTACGCACTCATACCAGTAATGTGCAAGTGCGCGTCATGGAAGCTCACCAGCCCCCTATTCGCATCATTACTCCTGGTAAAGCTTATCGCAATGAAACCATTACAGCTCGTTCCCATGTTTTCTTCCATCAGGTGGAAGGCCTATATATCGACAAAGGCGTGACCTTTGCCGATCTTTTAGCTACCATGCAAGAGTTTTTTAAAAAACTATTTCGACGAGAAATTGAGACGCGTTATCGTCCAAGTTACTTTCCTTTTGTTGAACCAGGCTTAGAGGTAGATATCTCCTGTCTTTCTTGCAAGGGAACAGGATGCCAGCTCTGTAAGCACTCTGGTTGGCTGGAAGTTGCAGGGGCTGGAATGGTGCATCCCGAAGTATTAAAGAATGGAGGAATTGACCCGGAAGTTTATTCGGGCTATGCTTGGGGAATAGGCGTAGAAAGAATGGTATTGCTAAAACATGGAGTAAAAGATATTCGTCTATTTACAGAAAATGATCTGCGTTTTTTAGAGCAATTCACCCATTTTTAATCCCTTCTAATTAAGGATACTTAAAAAGTTGTAGAAAAAGAATAGGAGTAAATTTTTTAGCCTGTTTAATTTTTTTTAAGGGTTAATATGCAATGGATGGTAGATACAGCAGAAAGTGGCCAAAAGCTGGTCAATTTTCTTAAAGAAAAGTTAGGTTCAAGCTATTCTGCTCGCCAAATTAAGAGCTGTATTGAATACAATGGATGTTATGTGAATCATCGGCTCGAGCATTTTGCTTCCACGGTTCTCGCTAAGGGAGATAAAGTTTCCTTGCCAGCAGGAATTCTACAGAAAAAACCTTCTGTTTCTTTCCACTTCTTACCTAGTCAGATTATTTATGAGGATGAAGAATTACTTGTCTACAATAAGCCTGCAGGGGTAGCCTCGGATGGCCAAGTATTAATAGAAGCTTTGAAAGCTTATAATGTGAGGTGGGAGCTTTTGCATCGTCTAGATCGGGATACGACCGGGCTTTTGATGTTTACGCAAGGTAAGGCGTTTCGCGAAAAGATGGTAACTGCTTTTAAAAAGCAGGAGATCGATAAAGTTTACTTAGCTCTTATTGATGGAATTCCTAGGCAAGAAGCAGGAAGCATTAACAACTATTTAGGTAAAATTCATGGTTATCTTGGACAGTCGTTATGGGGGTCTGTCCCTCCCGCTAAGGGCCAGCAGGCCCTAACCGCCTGGAAAGTTCAAAAAAAAGGCCCAAAAGCCTCTTTAGTACACTGCTATCCGCGCACAGGCCGCACCCATCAAATCCGCGTGCACATGAGTGAAATGGGACATCCTATTTTAGGAGATCGGCAGTATGGAAAGCTCTTTCATTGTTCTTATTATAGCCCGCGTTGTCTTTTACATGCTTATGAGCTATCCTTTATTCATCCCACTCTTCTACGCAAAATGTACTTTCAAGCCCCTATTCCCCTAGATTTTCAACAAGCCATGGCGCAGGTGTTATGAGAATATTGATCGTTAAAACCTCGTCCCTAGGGGATATTATCCATGGCTTTCCGGTACTTGCTTTTCTCCATCAGCAATTTCCAAATATTAAAGTGGATTGGGTAGTGGAGAAGAGCTTTGCCGAAATTGTTAAAAGTCACCCTTTAGTTGAACGCGTCATTGAAATAGATACAAAAGGTTGGCGAAAAAAGCCTTTTAACTTAAAAACATGGAGCAGCATATTAAGCTTTCGCTCCGCCCTACAACAGCAAGAATATGCGGCTGTGATTGACTTGCAAGGTAACACTAAATCAGCCATTCCTACTTTTTTAGCAAGAAGTGCTCATAAAGTAGGATTTGGATCTAAATCTCTCCAGGAGTGGCCTAACCGGTGGGTAACCCATCATCATTTCGATCCTCCAAAAGAATTAAATGTGCGAGATGAAAACGTATATCTGGTTCAGCACTATTTTCAATGTTATTCTCCCTTAAAAGAAGAAAAATTAATTTTAAATTTAAATGAGGAACAAAAAGGCATTTTTGATCTTCTTTGGACCCAGATAAAAGCGCTGCCTGGGCCAAAGATTTTAGTCTGTGCAGGCTCTGCTTGGAGAAATAAAAGGCTTTCTTATGAAGCCCTTGAAAGCTTTTTATATGAAATTTCTAGTAACCTGAAAGTTTCACTCATTTTAGTATGGGGAAATTCCGAAGAATTAGCCATAGCCCAAAAGCTTCAGTCTGCCTTATTGACAAACGTAAGCCTTTTGGATAAAGTCTCTCTTGCGGTTTTACAAAATTTAATGAGTCGGATAGATGCTGTCATTGCGATGGATTCCTTGCCTTTACATTTAGCTGGAATGTCGGGGACACCTTCCTTTAGTGTGTTTGGAGCTTCTTCTGCTCGTAAATATAAGCCTAAGGGTAGCCTCCATGAAGCTATACAAGGCGAGTGCCCTTATGGCCAGACTTTTGAAAGGCGTTGTCCTGTATTAAGGTCTTGTACGACGGGGTTGTGCATGCGTGGCTTATCAGGAAAATATTTGTTTCAGCAGTTTGCCCATTTTTATTCACAGTTAGAAATTTAAGAGGATCTTTTTAAGCTTTAATAAAATCTTTAAAGGATATTGCTATTGTCTATTCATCAGATTAATTAATAGATAATTTTAGGAGGCGCTTGATGAGCTTTAATGTAGACAAAGGGGCGGAAAAGGGAAGAGAGCTTTTATATAGCTTTTATAAAGATACTCGGCCTCATGGAGGGCGAGCGAAGCTAAGGAATGCTATTGCAACTTTTAATCGCCTTAAAATTGATAAAACGCTTACTCCTGAAGGGCGCTTACGAGAGTCTATACAGCGTTTAATCGATAGAAATTGCTCAGATAGAGAGATAAAAGTTGAGCAGGCGGTAGCTTATCTAGCTTCTAAAATAGAGGATGATAACAATGATACAACTAAGCGATTAGAAAAGCTATTCGATAAAATTAATCACCCCGAGAGGGAAGCTTTTATCACTGGGGAAGAAAAAGCCTTTAAAAAAAGCCCCGCTTATAAAGAGCAATGGCTGCAAGAGAAAATAGCTCAAAGCAAAGAGGAGCGTTCTGCTCTATTAAAAGCCAATCAAGCAGTTCTTAAGGATATAGAAGGCCCTTCCTTTATCTACTTATCGCCTTTGATTGAGAAGCTTGATGCGTTTATTTTAAAAGAGGAAAACTCTCTCCTTGGGCAGCATAAAGCCCATATAATTAAAATTTTGCGTACCCTCAACGATTTAAATAAAAAAAGCCTTTCCGAAGCTGAGCAAGCTAGGATGCGCGAATTTCTCGCAAGGGTGGACTGGGGAATTTTCGAACCCGAAAACATTTCCTACCTTCACAAAGCCAATATTCATAATATTGAAATACTAAGTGACTTGCCTGCAGGCAATCAACTCCTAGCCTCTGAAGTGAGAAAAACTTTGAATGAAAATGCCTATAAAATTCTAGCGCTTGAAGAAGAGATTGCTGATAAAGAAAGAGAGCTTGATCGATTATATGGCGAGCAACATGAACTGTTTATTCAAAGCCCACTCCCTCCTTCTTCTATAAACAGAGGAGAAACTCCTCCTACATCGCAAGATGACATTTATCAAAAGGAAGAAAAAGACCTAGCAGACTTATTAGCTGTAATAGCAGCCATGGATGACGAAGAAGAAAGGGCTAGAGAAGAGCCAAGTGTGGAAAGGGCCTCACCCCGGGAAGAAAATCCTCTTACCTTTGCAAGCTATGATGAAGAAAAAGCACTAGCAGAAGCATTAGCCGCAAGCTTAGAAGAATTTGAAGAATCAAACCCGCCTAAAAAAAATGGGGGGGAGCGAAAGGCAGCTAAAAACTTTGGCAGAGGCCCTTTATCTTCGCTTGAGGGCATGCAACGGACAGAAGAAAAAGTTAAAGAGGGGATTCAGTCAGCTACCTTTAACATTTCTCCTCTTGCTCCCCTCCATATCAAAGAAGGGAACGGGGGGTTACCAGAAGCCTTTACAGCACCTGACATAACTTTCCAAAAGGGTAGAGTAGGAGCAGGGTCATCTATGCAAGCTTCCCCCTTAAGAGCTGCTTCTAGAAAGAGGGTAGAAGCAAAACTAGACACAGCTCAAAAGGTAAAGGATAAAGGGAAAATGGCTGAAGTTAAGCAAGAATCCCTAGTCACAAAGGTTTTCAAGTTTTTAGCGGCTCCTTTTATTAAAATTGGCCAATGGCTTTTAGCCTGTTTTTGGTGGATTTTTAAAAGAAGAAATTCATGGATAAAGCTTAGTTAAAAAGTAGGAGAATGGATACAAAGCTAGAAGCCTATGACTCTCTTAATGGACACTAGGTCTTTAGCTTTTTATGCTTGCCATCCTAAAACCCTTTCTTTGTAGATTTTAAATCTCCTCCAAGAGTTTGCTCCTACAAGCTTGCTAGCTTTCTCACCTTAATAAAGTATTCTTAGCACTAATTTTTGCAATAAAATGAGTCCCTAGCTGCATGAATTCATCTTTGAGGGACAGGAAGTACAAAGATATGCACTGTATGAATGCCATTGAAAGGTTTAGGAGGGCCAATATAGGTACTGAATGGCAAGAATGAATCCTTCTTTGGAAATCTTTACCTTCCCTTGATAAGTTTTCCTCATATCTTTTAAGGGTGAATTTCGCTAATATTTTTTGTTGAAGCGGGAAGGTAATAAGAATGAAAGAGGAGGAAGTGCATTCTTTGGCCTTTTGTATTGATGATTAGCGTCTTACTTTTTTCTAAGACTTCCTTGTGGGCCATATTTTTTAAAAACCTTTTAAGAAAAGATGGCGAAGCGTTTGCTGGGTTTCCACAAAAATCTCTCCATCCGGCTTTAAAGCTTCTATCTCTTCTAGGGTAAACCAGCGTATCCCATTAGTCTCACCAGGGTTTTCTTTGATCTCGCCTCCGATAGGGCGGGTAATATAAATAAAATCAACATGTTGATGGGCAGGTTGATCTCCGAAAGGAGGGATTTCTTCTAACAAGCATAGATAGGGGCGTTCAAAACTATGCGCATTCCACCGTTCAATCCATATATTTTCTTGAAGGATAATCTCAACCTCAAGGCCTGTTTCTTCTTTAGCCTCTCGTTTGGCTGCCATAGGAGGAGTTTCGTGAGGATACATATGCCCCCCAGGAGGCAACCATTTGCTTAATTTTCGATGGAAAACGAGTAAAACTTTTTCATGATCAAAAATATAAGCGGTGGCGGTGCATTGTTTTTCCATATAACCTTATCTAAAATTTTAACCTCCTACCCTATCATTTACGGAAGGATTATTCTAGTTTTTTTACATCACCTTAGTTTATAAATGAGAAGGCCTATTAAGGCCATAAACCTAAAAGTCAGATTTTATTTATCGGGCAGCTAAGGGAATATTTACTTCTGTTTTGTCCTATCCTGTCTAGTAAATGGCTGGCTTTTAAGCTGTTTTTAAAAGGAAAGAGCCAACGGATAAAAGATAAAATTCCTTAATAAGGCCCCTATGAACATGTAATCCTCGATTATTTATTTAATCATCTAAACTTAAAGTGGCTATGCAAGAATTTAATCAACTGATAGAAATTATAGAACGTTTGTTAGCGCCAGAGGGATGCCCTTGGGATCAGGCACAAACGTTACATTCGCTAAGATCTTCGCTTTTAGAAGAAAGCTGTGAAGTCATTGAAGCGATAGATTTAGGCAACAATAGCCATATTCAAGAAGAGCTAGGAGATCTTTTTTTTAATGCTGTTTTTCTGTGTAAGATAGCAGAAAAAGAGAAGCGTTTTACTTTTGGTGCCGTGCTTAACGAGCTTAATGAGAAATTAGTTCGACGCCATCCCCATGTTTTTGGCGAGGGAAAAAAGATAAATACTTCTCAAGAGCTTTCCCATCAGTGGGAAGAAATAAAAAAGCGTGAAAAAGGTAAAGATACGCGCAAAAGTTCCCTGGATGGCATTTCTAAGGGTTTGCCTGCTTTATCACGCGCTCAAAAAGTCCTTAAAAAAATAAAAAATTCTGGATATTTAAAAGATTTATCTCCCGGTGATCTTGCTGGCATTCATAATGAAAATGAATTAGGTAAACATCTTCTTTTCTTGGTAGAAGTAGCTCAAAAGCAGGGTCTAGATGCTGAGCATGCTTTAAGAAAAACTCTCGCTCATTTAGAAAAAGATTTTCAACTTTTTGAAAAAAAAGCATTTATAAATAACGAGGAATAAGCTATCTTTATAGCTGCCGGGGACCTTGTGGAATGAAATAGTTCGAACCAGGTCAGGACAGGAATGTAGCAGCCTTAAGGATAATGTTTATGCCTTGAGATAATCTCCGGCACTCTTTTTAATTTAATTTTTCTTAAAGTTAAACGATAGTATGCCTTCCAAGTAAGCTATCTTTCTAACAACTTTTTCCTTGTAATGTCTAAGGTTATTGTTTTTTTTACCTTCCTTTATTCTAGAAAATAGGGTGGGAAAAATATATTTCTTTATTTATTCTTCTCCTACTCGGCTGCTAGTGCTTTGATGTTAAAATTTTTATAGAGAAATAATAATTTTTTTGATAAAATTGCATCTTATAAAACTAATTTCTTATTAATAACAGGTTTTTATGTCTATTTGAGGTGAAATTGATGAACAAAATTATATTATCTTTAATAATCTGTTTATTTACTATTTCTTGTGCTTCGCGCTATGGAGATTTTTATCCCATGCATGATGACGGTAGAGCCAAACCACGTGTAGTACTATTGCCTACCGTTGATGCTGCGGAAAGATCCTCTAGGAACGATTATCTGCTAAAGAAAACGCGTCAGCAATTGAGAGAAAGGGGAAGTTTATATCTTTATCCCCAAGAGTTCGTCAAAAGACACTTAGATAAGATGAAAAAAGTTTCCTTTTTTGATCCCGATTTTTCTTTTGTAAAGAATTTTGGGGGAGCGGATGTAATAGTAGCTACCGAACTTGTAGAATATCGAAAAGATAGATATGGAGAGGTAGAGATGAAATGTATGCCCCCTCATCTACATAACAAACACCTACTCACTATGAAGTTAAAGGTGCGTATAATTGATCTACGTGGAGAGCAACCAATAGTAGCTCTGCAAGAGATTATGACAGAGCAGCTCTTGCTCCCTCATGCAGCCTGGGACACTGATAAGGAAAACTATTATTTTAAAAAATTAAGCGAGCGTTTAGTAAGAGATCTTATCATACGCTTAGAAAATGTAGCATTACACGTTCTGTAGATGAAAAAAGAGAGAGGGAGGGAGATCAAGCAAGCCTTACTCTTTCTAATTTATAAACTTAAGTTTAAGAAATGGAAAACATGCAAACAGTGATGATTGAGCGGTTACAGATTTTCGCAAGCGCAAGCTTTATATTTGTAATGTTTTTGTTAATGGCCTGGAAAAATGATTATTTTAGCTCCAGTAGAAGATTGCCTGAAACCAAGCAAACGTTAGCGGTAAAGTTATGGAGTTATTCTTTTGCTATTTTCTTTCTTTTACAAATTGTATGGGTTCCTGCCTCTTTTAAGCTTTGGACTTTTTTTTATCCACAAGAAGAGCCCTCTTTCCCTTCATCTCTTACTCCAGAAATGCAAGGGTGGTACACTATCTACGCTATTTTTATAACAGGCATAGGAATGGGCGCCTACTACTTTTCTTTATCTAAAGAAAATCAAGAGATAATTTTAGGTGCATGTGCTTCAAAGGGCAGTCTTTATAAGTTACAAGATTTTTTTATTGCTTGCATCAGTGGAGTATTAAGTTATCCTTTAGTGATCGCAACAGGTCAATTTGTTGCGCTTTTGTTAATGCTCACCTATCAAAATGTTGAAATTGAACAAGTAGCTGTGCAGCAAATTAGGATGGCAACCTCTTCTCTACCTCTGTTAATGACTTTAAGTGTATGCATTATATTCATCGTCCCCATCATTGAGGAATTGCTTTTTAGGGGGTTTTTACAAAATGGATTGAAGAAATATATGACCTCCCAGCAAGCGATTGGATTGACTTCCTTAATCTTTGCCCTCCTACATTTTTCTTCCCTACAGGGCTGGGGAAATGTTGAATTAATTGCTTCGCTTTTTGTCTTGTCTTGCTTTCTAGGATTTATTTACGAGCGGCAGCAATCGATTTGGGCATCTGTTAGCTTACATGCTATTTTCAATGCGGTTAATATTATGCTAATTTTTTATACAAAAAGAGAGGTTTAATGAAGCACATCTTTACAAAAGCTTGGTTTAAATTAGTGATATTAGGATGGATAAGTCTATTCTCCCTACCTATACAATCGGAGGAAGAAAAAGTCTCTCAGGATGAGCTGAGTGAAATACTTTTAGTCTCTCAAGGGGCGAATGCGTTTGCTATAGATATGTACAATCAGCTGCCCTCCAGTGATAACCTTTGCTTTTCTCCCTACAGTATTTTTTCTTCTTTTGCGATGGCTTATAGCGGTGCTGATGAAAATACCCATAAAGAAATCTCCACTGCTTTTCATTATCCTTCTTCTGTTGAGAAGTTGGGAAAAGGCTTAGCAGAGCTAAACCACTTTTTTACTTTTTATCCAAGCAGTGCTTCTGAGGAAATACGCGTCCGGGTAGCCAATTCTTTGTGGATTCAAACCAATTTTCCCTTACTTTCTTCATATAAAGAAGAAATGAAAAAATATTTTAATGGCACATTTAGAATCGTCGACTTTAAAGGACAAACTGAAACTGCAAGGGCTACCATTAATGCTTGGGTTAAGCACCATACCTTTGGCAAAATCGTTGATATTTTGCATCCCCAAGCTATAGATTCATCCACCCGCATGGTCCTAATAAGTGCTCTCTATTTGAAAGCAAAATGGAAAAGCCCTTTTGATCCCCATTTAACTACTCAACAACCTTTCTTTCCAGAGGATGGGATCGTTCAGACAGCTTTATCCATGACTCAAACAGCTCATTTTCCTTATCTAGATACTCCCGAAGCTGCCATCGTGGAGCTTCCTTACATTCTTTCGCGGAAGGAAGGTCCTGAATTTTCTATGATGATTATTTTACCTCATCAAAAAGAGGCTTTAAGGGAAGTAGAAAAAGGGTTAACAGCAAGAAAGCTAGAGGAATGGAGAAAAAATTTAAAAAATACTAAGGTACTCGTAACAATCCCTAAATTTAAAGTTCTCCAATTTAGCAATCTAAAAGAGATCTTAGAAAAGATGGGGATGCACACACCTTTTAGTGATCAAGCCAATTTCTCCAAGATAACTGAATTTAAAGGGTTAAAGATTGGAAATGTTCTACATAAAGTCTATCTATCCATGGATGAAAATGGTAGCGAAGCTGCAGCAGCCACCTCTATTAGCATGAATGTTACCTCAATTTTGGAGCCAAAAGCTCCTGTGATCTTTCAAGTAGATCATCCTTTTATCTATATGATTTATGAGAAAAAGACAGGTGCTATCCTCTTTATGGGCAGGGTAACCGACCCTAATAAAAGTTAGCTACTAACTCGTTAAAAAGCTTACCCTCTATCAAGTGCCTAAGCAATCTTGATAGAGGGCAAGAATTACCCCTTGAGCTTGTTTTCCTTCTCTCTACTCCCATCTAGTAAAAAAATCTGTAATGAGTTATGATTTTTTCATTAAAATGCAGCTGATTAGTAAGGCCTTTCCTCAAAAATTCTATGTTTATGAACCTAAAGTATTATAAGGTCTCCGTTTACGGCATTTCAGATAAAGGCCTTGTACGCTCAAATAATGAAGATTTTTGGACGCATGTGCATGAGTTGGACTTTGTGGTCTTAACAGATGGCATGGGGGGACATCGTGCAGGGGAAGTAGCGGCACGTGAGGCAGCTAAAGCTCTTTGTGAGCACTTGCAGCAAACGCTTGCTATTGCTGGCCCTTCGCTCTCCATTGATGAAGCACATGGCCTTATTCAGCTATCTATCGAGCATGCTAATCATACTGTCTATGAGCTGAGCAAAGCTGAAAAGGAGTGGCGGGGAATGGGAACCACCCTATGCTGCTTACTCTGCCATCCGCAGGGTATTATTTATGCTCACGTAGGGGACAGTAGAATTTATCGTTTACACAACGCTCGTCTTCAACAATTAACTAAAGATCATTCTTTGCTAAGGGAGTTAGTGGACTTAGGTCAAGTGAATGAACGAAGTAAAGATAAATTTATCTATAAAAACATTATCACTAAAGCGGTAGGCACAGAAAAATCGGTGGAGCCTTCCGTGCATATTAGCGACGTAGCTAAAAATGACATTTATCTGCTGTGTTCAGATGGCCTTACCGATATGCTGAGCACAAAAGAAATTGAATCCGTGCTCAACAGCATTCAAAATATTGAGGCCGCTGCCCACATTCTAGTTGCCAAAGCTAATGCAAAAGGTGGGCATGATAATATCACCTTAGTGATTATTAAAATTGATGAAACGCGTGAATAGAATTTATCTAGATAACAACGCCAGCACTTGTGTGGATCCTTACGTCATCCAGGTAATGACCGAAGTCTTACGGACCTATCCAGGAAATCCTTCTAGTCCTCATTCCTTTGGCCGTGAAGCCCGCCAGGTTTTAAGCCAAGCACGCCAGACTATTGCTAGCTATCTTAAAGTACGTCCTCAAGAGATTATTTTTACTTCTGGAGGTACAGAAGGAGCGAATATGGCCATTCGCGGTATCCTAGGTGCGTTAACTCAAGGGCATATAGTGACCTCTAATGTTGAACATGCCTGTGTGCATAGCGTGATGGATTTATTGCAGCATCAAGGAATTGAGGTTACATCTCTTGCGGCAGGTTTGCATGGCGCTGTTCTGCCAAAAGATGTAGCTGCTGCTATTCGTCCTCATACCCGATTGATTGCTTTAATAGGGGCAAATAATGAAACAGGAGTAAAAACAGATATTAAAGCGATCGCCAAGATAGCAGAAGAGGCAAATGTTCCTTTTTTTGTAGACGGTGTAGCTTTGCTTGGTAAAGAGCCATTAGAAATTCCTGCAGGTGTGTCAGCAATGTCCTTTAGTGGCCACAAAATTCATGCTCCTAAAGGCTGTGGATTTATTTATCTAAAATCTTCTCAAAAATTACTCCCCTTATTGCACGGAGGGCTACAAGAATATAACCGTCGCGGAGGAACTGAAAATCTGGCCGATATTGCTGGAATGGCTGCAGCCATGCAAATACTGGCCCAAGCTTTACCAGAAGCTTCTGAAAAGATGCTAAAATTAAGGATCTATTTCGAAGAGTCTTTAAAAAAGCATTTAGGCGAGGCCGTGCGCATTAATGGGGAGGGGGACAGAGTTTGCAATACAGCTAACTTAAGTTTTGATGGGGTAGATGGAGAAACATTGTTAGCGGCTTTAGATATGGCTGGAATTGCTGCTAGCCATGGGTCTGCCTGTTCCTCAGGAGCCATGGAGCCTTCACGTATTCTTCTTAACATGGGGATTCCTTTAAAAAGAGTAAGAGAGTCGATTCGCTTTTCTTTAAGCCGGTATGTCACTCAAGAAGAAATAGATCGGGCGATTAATATAATTGTGAATTTGGTAACCAAACTAAAGGCTTTATAAGCTATCTTTAAGAATAGAGGCTGGCAAATAACCTAGACATATATGTGGCTAAAAAATTGCTGATGTTCTTTCTAGAAGAGGTCGATTGATAATTTTTTATAGCGCATAAAATGTTGCCAGGTATCCTGCCTTATAAAATTTCCCCTTAAACCTTAAAGCGCTTCAATATATTTTGGATGTGTTAGAGAGTTTAGCCCTTTTTATTAAGTTAAATTTTGTTGTATTTTCCTTAAATTTACAGGTCATCCAAGAATACCTTTGTTTTCTCTTACTGAGAAACAAGAAGTTTCTTTTTTCAAGATAAATTTATATCTTATTTCTTTAGAAATTTTTCTCCAGGTCTTTCTTTATAGAAAGTATAAAAAAATATAAGCGGTATGAACAGCTGCTATAGCTTCTACCAAATGCAAACGAAGCTTCTCTCTTTTTTTCTTTAAAATAAAAATTGATCAATAAAGATGAAAAGAATAAGTTAATGGCGAAAAGATAAGACCCGACCTTAAAAAGCAGGTTGGACCAGCATTTAAGGCAATCACTTATCCTAAAACTTTAAGGAGCTTATTATGATCCCTTCATCTTCTACTTCTAGTACTCAGGTAACTTTCCGCACTACAGTCTCAGAGAATATAGAAGATGCGGTCTCAGGTGAGCTGATGACTCGGGCAGTTACTTTGTTTCCTTGTGGCCATACCTTTAACGAAGATACCGTCATCCAATGCTTAGCGCGCAATAAGCTTTGTCCTCTAGATAGAAGGCGTATTGAAAGACATGCTCCCAACTACACGGTGAGGCACCTAGCTGAAACGGCTGAATCCCATCCCTTGGAAGAAATTAAGCATGAACCTAGCCAAGAAGCTGTAGGACATTTCTTACGGGGCAAAGAACTTGCTGAGAAAGGAGAGCATACAACTGCCATAGAAGCTTTACTACAAGCTTTGCAATTAACTCCTACCTATGAAAAAGCTCAAGCTTATCTTGAATTTTGCCTTAAACGCTCCTCAGAAGCATCTTTACCCTCGCAGCCGCTTCCTCCTCTTCCGCCTTCTTTTCATAGTAAAGGTAAAGAGAAAAGCCTTTCCTCTACAGACTCTCCTAAAGAACGTTATACTGAGCTTTTATTCAATCTGTTAGAAGAGCCTTCCATTCAAGAAAACTCTATTTTAAAGAAGATATTAGAGAATCAAGTCGAAGAGCTGATGAGCCAGGAAGGTGAAGAGCTAAATCAGAAAGAAAAAATAAGCTATAAATGGACAGAAAAATTACTAGGAGAAAATAAAAAGGTTAGGCAATTTGTGTTTGAGAAACTGCGGCAAATCCACCAAGAGTCCTCCTCCCTTGCCCCGGGCGTTCCTCAACCTTCTATTTCTTCTTCATCTACCAGCTCGACTAATGAAATTCAACCTCTTTCTCTTTCTTCCACAGCCTCTATTTCCATGACCTCGCTTTACAACGCCATTCTCCAGGTTCATTTTCCTAAAGGGAATGGGGATTTCATAGCACAAGCTGGCATTTTAGATAAGATTTACAAAATTGAACCTACTCTTTCTATTGAAGAAAAAGTACCCTACATTTTTCAAAAGCTTTTTACCTTAGCCGCTTCTCTTTCTCCTTTAGAATTTGATGGAAATCCTAAGGAAAGCAAGGCCTTCACTCTTTCTAATTATTCCTCCTATCTACTAAATATTAACCGCCTCTTATTCTGGCAAAAACTCCCTGGAGGGACAGAGTACTTAAATCAACCACAGATTAAAGCTCTACCTTTAAAGAAAAAAGGAGAACTGCTAAAACAGTGGATAGAAAAGCATGGTAAAAACATTATCAAACTGGACTTACATGATGAGTTAAATTTGACCATTTTACCGCCAGAGATTTGGCAGCTTTCTCAACTGGAATGGCTTATCTTAAGTAATAATCAGCTAACTACTCTTCCATCAGAAATAGGGCAGCTTTCTCAGCTGCAAGGGCTTTGGTTATATAACAACCAGCTAACCACTCTTCCTGCAGAGATAGGACAGCTTACTAAGCTAGAAGTGCTTAACTTAGGCGATAATCAGTTAACTGCTCTACCTGCCGAGATAGGGCAGCTTACTAAGCTGCAAAGCCTTGCCTTATGCCGCAACCAGTTAACCATTATTCCTGCAGAGATATGGCAACTCTCTCAGCTGCAAATGCTTATCTTAAGTGATAACCAGCTAGCCATTATTCCTGCAGAGATAGGACAGCTCTCTCAGCTGAAATGGCTTGACTTAAGTAATAACCAGCTCACCGCTCTGCCTGCAGAAATAGGTTGGCTGTCTCAGCTGCAATCGCTTAACCTAAGTAATAACCAGCTAACTATTATTCCTGCAGAAATATGGCAGCTCTCTCAGCTGCAATCGCTTAACTTAAGTAATAACCAGCTAACTATTATCCCTGCCGAGATAGGGCAGCTTTCTCAGCTGAAAACGCTTTGGTTAAGCAGCAACCAGCGAAACTGTATTTCGCGGAAATTGCCTCTCGGCTGCATACGCTTACGCTTTTGTTAAGCAACAACCGGCTAACCTCTTGCCTACTGAGATAGGCAGCTATCGCAGCTGCAAGCTCTTGACTTAAGCTTCAACCAGCTAGCCGCTATTTTTGCGGAAATCCGGCAGCTAACTAAGCTGGAAAAGCTTGACTTAAGATATAACCAGCTAGCCGTTATTCCTCCTCTTCCTAAGCTAAGATCACTCAAGATTGATGATAACCCTCTTTAGATGACATTAAGAAGTCAATCCTATCTTTTGTACGCTTGTTTACTTTGGTGAATAAACGGAAATCTATCTTTCCTAGCCTTTGGGCCAAGTTTTCAGATAGGTAGCGTATAATTGGCAAAAATTTTCCCTTTTTAAGCCTTTTAGCAGGTTATGCAGTCTATGAAATGGAAGGTTTGGGAGCAAAAACGTTGAGAGGCTAATCCAAAAAGATGAGATAAAAATTGATAAAAGGTAAGAACAGCGACTATAGCTTCTATCAAGTAGGAATGTTTTTTTTCTCTTAAAATAAAAATTGATCAATAAAGATGAAAAGAATAAGTTAATGGCGAAAAGATAAGACACGACCTTAAAAAGCAGGTCAGGCCAGCATTTGTGGCAATCGCTTATCTTAAAACTTTAAGGAGCTTATCATGATCCCTTCATCTTCTACTTCTAGCATCCAGCTAACTTTCCGCACTACAGTCTCAGAGAATATAGAAGATGCTGTCTCAGGAGAGCTGATGACTCGGGCAGTTACTTTGTTTCCTTGTGGCCATACTTTTAATGAAGATACCGTTATCCAATGCTTGGCGCGCAATAAACTTTGTCCTCTAGATAGAAGGCTTATTGAAAGGCATGCACCCAATTACACGGTGAGACACTTGGCTGAAACGGCTGAAGCCCATCCACTAGAAGAACTTAAGCATGAACCTAGCGAAGAAGCTGTAGGACATTTCTTACGGGGTAAAGAACTGGCTGAACAAGGAGAGCATGCCACTGCTATAGAAGCTTTACTACAAGCTTTGCAATTAACTCCTACGTATGAAAAAGCTCAAGTCTATCTCGAATTTTGCCTTAAACGCTCTTCCGAAGCGTCTTTATCTTCGCAGCCGCTTTCTCCTCTTCCGACTTCTTTTCATAGTAAAGATAAAGTTAAAGAAAAAAGCTTATCTTCTACAGAGTCTTCTAAAGAAGGCTATACTGAACTTTTATTCAATCTGTTAGAAGAGCCTTCCATTCAAGAAAACTCTATTTTAAAGAAGATATTAGAGAATCAAGTCGAAGAGTTGATGAGCCAAGAGGGTGAAGAGCTAAATGAGAAAGAAAAGATAAGTTATAAATGGACGGAAAAATTACTAGGAGAAAATAAAAAGGTTAGGCAATTTGTCGTTGAAAAGCTGCGCCAAATTCACCAGCAGTCCTCCTGTCTTGCCCCAGGTGCTCTCCAACCTTCTATTTCTTCTTCATCTACTATCTCGTCTAAAGAAATTCAAGCTCTTGCCTCTTCATCTACTACTCCTGTTTCCATGGCTTCGCTTTACAACGCTATTATGCAGGTTTATTTTCCTGAGAGGGAGGGGGATTTCATAGCACAAGCTGGCATTTTAGATAAGATTTATGAAATTAAGCCTAATCTTTCTATTGAAGAAAAAGTACCCTACATTTTTCAAAAACTCTTTAACTTAGCCGCTTCTCTTTCTCCTGCAAAATTTGAAGGAAATACTAAGGAGAGCCAAGCCTTTACCCTTTCTAATTATTCCTCCTATCTACTCAATATTAACCGTCTTTTACTCTGGCAGAAGCTACCCGGGGGAACAGACTACTTAAACCAACCTCAGATCAAAGCTTTACCTTTAAAGAAAAAAGGAGAGCTGTTAAAGCAGTGGATAAAAAAACATGGTAATAATATCACCGACCTGAGCTTAGATGGGATAGGCTTGACTTATTTACCACCCGAGATTTGGCAGCTTTCTCATCTTAAAGCGCTTGACTTAAGTAACAACCAGCTAACTGTTATTCCCCCAGAAATTGGGCAGCTTTCCCAGCTGATAGCTCTAGTCTTAGGCGATAACCATCTGACCATCATTTCTCCAGAAATTGGACAGCTTTCCCAGCTGATAGCTCTAAGCTTAGACGGTAACCATCTAACCATCATTCCTCCTGAAATCGGGCAGCTTTCTCACCTGCAATGGCTTAGCTTAGGGAGGAACCAGCTAGCCGCTATTCCTGCAGCCCTGGGGCAGCTTTTTCAGCTGCAAGGACTTGCCTTAAACAATAACCATCTGACCGTTATTCCTGCGGCTATCGGGCAGCTTTCTCGGCTGCAAACGCTTGGCTTAAGTAGCAACCTGTTAACTGTCATCCCTGCAGAGATAGGGCAGCTATCGCAGTTACAAACTCTTAACTTAGACAATAATCAGATAATTGCTATTCCTACAGCCATCGGGCAGCTTTCTCAGTTACAAACGCTCAACTTAAACGATAACCAGCTAACCATTGTTCCCGAAGAGGTATGTCACCTTTCTCAGCTGCAAACTCTTGCCTTAAGCAATAATCAGTTAACCGCTATTCCTGCAGAAATCGGGCAGCTTTCTCAACTGCAAAAGCTTGGCTTAAGTAACAACCACTTAAATGCCCTGTCTGCAGAGATATGGCAACTCTCTCAGCTGCAAATGCTTACCTTAAGTGATAACCAGCTAACCATTATTCCTGCAGAGATAGGGCAGTTATCTCAGCTACAAACGCTTGACTTAAGCAACAACCAGCTAAACGCTCTTCCTGCCGAGATAGGGCAGTTATTGCAGCTGCAAGCCCTTAACTTAAGTTGTAACTATCTGACGGTTATTCCTGCGGCTATCGGGCAGCTTTCTCAGCTAGAACTGCTTTTGTTAAGAGGCAATCGGCTAAAAGCTCTTCCTGCCGAGATAGGGCAGCTTTCTCATCTACAAGGACTTGCCTTATACAATAACCAGTTAACTGCTCTTCCTGCTGAGATAGGGCAACTTTCTCAGCTCGAAAAGCTTGACTTAAGCTTCAACCAATTAATTGCCCTGCCTGCAGAGATAGGGCAGCTTGCTGAGTTGGCAGTGCTTAATTTAAACTATAACCAGCTAACCGCTCTTCCTGCTGAGATAGGGCAGTTATCCCAACTGCAAGAGCTTGGCTTACATGCCAACCAGCTAGCCGTTATTCCTTTAGAGATAGGGCAGCTTTCTCAGCTGAAAATACTTGCCGTAAGTATTAATCAGCTAACTGCTATTCCTGCTGAGATAGGGCAACTTTCTCAGCTGCAAAAGCTTTGGTTAAGCAGCAACCAGTTAACCGCTGTTCCTGCAGCGATAGGGCAGCTTTCTCAGCTGAGAAAGCTTTTCCTAGATAACAACCAGCTAACCGCTCTGCCTACAGAGATAGGGCAGCTATCGCAGCTGAAAACTCTTGACTTAAGTAATAATCAGCTAATGGCTATTCCTGCAGAGATAGGGCAGCTTTCTCAGCTGCAAGAGCTTGACTTAAGCTATAACCAGCTAACCATTATTTCTCACCTTCCTAAGGTAGGGAGGCTTAATATGGAGGGCAATCCACTTTAGACGGCATTATGAAGAAAGGATTATCTTTCGTGCAGTTCTTTGCTGTGGTAAAGAAACGAGGAACTATCTTCCCTAGCCTTTAAGCTACGTTTGTAGATTAAGCTTTAGTATGTTATGCAGGCGATAAAATGAAAGATTTGTGAGCAAAAAACTTGAGAAGCTAGTCTAAAGAGGTGAAAGAAAATTGATAAATAATGTATTTATTTTCAAGATAGCAAATCTTTTACGTATTTTCTAGTTTTCAAATTTGAAGAGTGGTAATCATCACGCTTTTGATTTCTAGTAAAGTCGCTTCGTTGACTGTAATAACGAAGGGCTCGATATAAATCGATTCTCCCTCTTCAGGCATATGCCCTAACTTAGAAAGGATTAGTTCTGATAATTTTAATTTTTTCTCATCAGCTAGTTTTACATCAAATTGTTTATAAAACTCTTCAATCGTCATATCACCAGGCAGGGTTCTATCGATGATTAACTGATTAGTTAAAGTGTCTTGCTTGTGGATAGGGTGAGGGTGAGATCCAAAGATGGCTTGCATAATGCAGTCAAGGCTAAGGATGCCGGAGGCTTGTCCGTTGACATCTAAGACCACGGCTACGCTCTGATTATTGCTTTTAAATTGCTTGAGGATCTGCATGATGTTAGTATTTTGGGTGATAAACCAAGGAGGAAGGCAATAGTCACGCAGCCGTTTATTATCGGCAGCACGAATCAATAATCGAGGGAAAGCTATTCCTATAATATGATGCATTTCCCGGAGGTGAACGGTTAAGAAACGCTCTTTTGTTTTAGCCATTAAACGTTTAGCATCTAAGATCGTAGCAGTAGCACCTACGGTAGGAATTTGCTCAATAGGGATCATGAGCTGACGTGCTTCTTTATTATTCATCTTAAAGATATTGGCAGTAATCGTTTCAAATTCCTTGTTTTCCGAGCTGTGGAGTTTAATGTCATCTTGCTCTTCTAAAAGCTTCTGAAGCTCTTTTTGACTAAGGTAGAAGTTGGCATTAGATTCTCGTCCTCCAATTAAATAATTGGCTAATTTTGAAAGTCCGCTAATCACCCATAAAATGGGAGCCATCAATTTGGCAGTAAAGTAAACAATCGGTACTCCCATCATGGCAATATGCTCAGGATAGCGTCTGGCTGCCAAGATAGGAGCTAACTCGCCAAAAATTACGACTAGGATAACCTGCGATAAAGGGGCAAGATCAGGATCAAGACCTATGCTTTGATGAAAAACTCGAGCACATTCCGATCCAAACACCATGGCTAAATTAACGATAATTAAGGTAGTTCCAAATAATCGCGAAGGGTTATGAAGAAGATCATTGAGCCAAATTGCTCGTGTATGACCTTTGCTATAGTAATATTGCAGTCTTATCTTATTAAAAGAGACACAAGCCATTTCTGCCATGGAGAAAAAAGCTAAAACGAAAATAGAAAAAATATTAAAAAATAGCCACCAGCCTGCCGAAAGATTCATTTAATGCTACCTGCTTTTAAGCCTTCGAACGTATATTCTTCTTATCCTATTTGGATCAGCCGATAAAACTTGAAAGAGAAAGGCGTGGTTTTCAAATTTAGTGCCACTTTTAGGGATATCTCCCAGCTGTTCTGTTAGCCATCCCCCTAAGGTAACCATACTTTCACTTTTTAAATCCGTTTCAAAATAGTTATTAAATTCATCCAATTCCATCTTCCCACTGGCAATAATCTCGTCTTTTCCTGCTTGGGTAAAGATAACTTTTTGATCGCGTAAATCTTTGATTTTCCCTACGACGACTTCGACGATATCTTCATAGGTAACTAAGCCCGAAATAGACCCATACTCATCTACTACCAGAGCTATTTCTTGGCCACTTTCTTCGAATCGCCTTAATAAGGTACGCGAAGGCGTGGTTTCTGGAATATAATAGGGGCGCCATAAGAAATTATTTAAATCTTGAGAGGTATGGATGGCTTGTCGATGGAGAAAATATTGCTTAGCATCAATAATTCCCAAAACATTTTCAATGCCATTTTCACAGACGGGGAGACGAGTACATTGTCTATCCACGAAAAGATGAACTAATTTGGTTAGAGGATCTTCTCTATTGTAAAATAGAATTTCTTGGCGCGGACGCATGATCTCTCTTACATTCGTATCCTGAAGATTTAAATATCCTCCAATTAATTCTCGTTCCTCATGATTAAGAATTCCCGCTTCCTCAGATTTTTTTAGCACGTGATGAAGCTCTTCGCGCGATATATCGGCATCTTTTTTCAAAAAGAAAAAGAATACACGCGAAATGGGAGAGAGAATGTAAATGATAAATGTTTTGATCGGATATAGCAGGCGTTGTAGAGAAGCTAAAGCAGGTGCGGTATGCTTAGAAAGCTTAACATTGTTTTGTATCCCCAGGTACTTCGGTACAATTTCGCCAAAAACTAATAAAAGTACAAAAGGCAAGCCTACGGCCATTAGCCATCCACCAGCGTTTGTAAAAGCATGAGAGATGACGTTTTGCAAAAGAATATTGACGATCGTGTTAAGCAGAAAAACGGTAATTAGCAACTCACGCGGCTGTGCAAGTAGCCTAGAGATCAAGCGCTCACGCGAATCCTCACTGTTTTTAAAGCTTTTAACTCTTGTAGAAGAAAGAGAGAAAAGCGCTGCTTCTGAAGCAGAGCACCAACCAGAAGCAAGTGTGAGTAATAAGATAACTGCAATTAAAATTAAACTACTTATCATGGCTTGCTTGCCATTGATTTATCAAAAAAGACTTTAATTTGACCCTCGGGTACAAGACCTAGACCTTTCATAAGAACTTGCTCGACCCACGCCGGATCGCTTTGGCTATTAATTTCAATTAAAAGCTTTTCTTGCAAAGCATACGCTTCTTTCTTTTGTTTTTCTAACTCTTGATAATGCTCTTGAAGGGTAGCATATTCTTTATTCTGTACTTTCATACCCTGTTCCAATAGCATATAGATAAAAAGGCCAAACAGAATGACCCACCAAGCTTGAAAAAAAAACTGTTCTACGTATCGATTAATTTTAAGAAGAAAGAGCTGCATACATCAAATTTATATTCTTTTGCTGTTTTTCTATCCAGCGTTTTAACAAAAGTTAACCATCTAGCAGCTTATCAATCAATGGCGACATGCAAAATCTCTGGATAGATGCACTAACAGATGTTTTTTCTTTGATAGGAAAAAAGCCAAAGAATGATCTTTTTATAGGATTTTTCCAAGGGCAAGAGTTTAGATGAAAGTTTACTTTGCCTGTTAGAATCCATTGGGCTGAAGCTATGCCTGCTTCTCTTAGATTAAAATTCACCCATTCGGCACTTTTTCTATATGGCTGCAGGACTCCTACAACTAATTTTTAAGTGACCAATAGATTTACTTAAACTTTCTCCATGAACCCTTTATTTTTTAGGGAGGAAGATCTTAGCTTTCATTTCTAAGAAGAAATGCATCCAAATAAAAGCTGCGAATCTTAAAGAAGATCTTAAGTGAATAAATCCTATTTAAGTTGAAGTAAATAGATTTTAATGCTGCCCGGTGGCCAGCTTCTTTTCAGCTTTTTTTGCCTATTGATAAGATTTTTTTTATCCCTCTCTATTCTCTTTGTTTATTAGAGAAATTAGGCTTTATAGATGCCTTTAAACTTTATAATTTTTTTATCGTTAACAAGGCAAATTCCATACCTTTCTAGCATTTTCTAAACTATTAAAGCAAGCAAGCTCTTGTCAAATATTTTTAGATGAGATAAAAGCCTATCCTGCTTATTACTTTGCTAAAACCTATAAATTTTTCTTAAGTTTTTGGTTAACCCACAACGCTTAAGGAATGCTTAAAAAAAGGAGAATCGATGAAAAAAACTATTTTGGTCCAAGGGATAATAGCCTTACTCTGTCATACAGGAACTTTAATGGCACACTGCCAAATGCCTTGTGGAGTCTATCATGATGAGCTGGTTTTTAATCAAATCGATCAATACATCGAGACTATGTATAAAGGGATCACCGAGCTTAACAATAGCAAATTTTCTACTCCCTTTGAACGCAATAACTTCATCCGATGGGTAAAACTTAAAGATTCAGCTTCGGATGAAATTGCCAATCTTATTACGGCATACTTTCTTCAGCAAAAGATAAAGCCGGCTGAAGCTGACACTCCTAAACGTCTAATAAGTGCTCATAAAATGTTATTTGAGCTTACCGCTATTAAGCAGAACGTAAATATAAAGATGATAGAAACCTTTGCTGACGAGTGGGAAAATTTTAAACAGATGTTTCACGTTATTAATTATGAATGTCAGATTGATCTCATTAAACGCAGAAAACGAGAAAGAGATTTCCAACTTAAGGATCAGCAAAAGCTGAATGACAAGCTTCCCTCTGCGGAAAATCCTTCTTCCAATGAGCAGCATGAGCATTCTTCAGATGATCATGAGCATACTCATTAAGAATAAGAGCTTGGTGGGGGCAGATATAGCGAAAGGGTGCGGGTTTGAAAATAAAGAATAGAAAGCTTCTAAACTCTAACTTTAGAAATAATTAAATTTGCTTTTCTGCCCTTTTTCCAAGTTTCTTATTCCTTATGAAAGAGCCAGGCTCTTTCATAAGGAATAAGAATAATAGGGCATATCTTACTTGCTCTTTTAGGTGCTGCTTAAGCTTCTTTCTCGTAATTTTATTTTGTATGGATGAAGATTATCTAAAAGGTGTGTGAAAAGGATGGTTAGGCTTGAAAGCAAATTTTAGGCAGTTTATTCTTTGTTTTTCATCAAAGTCATTAAAAAGCGTAAAACCCATGTAGGATGCTTAAAAAAATATTTTATCAGATTTATATAGGTTACATGATTTAATGATCGATAGATAACATGGGGTTCATCTTTAAGAGCATCTTGAAGCCATTCCTTATGTAAGAAAAAAAAGTGCTTAGGAAGTTGTTGAAGGGGGAAAAAATCAATCTCTCTTGTTTCGGCGCCTTTTTGTAAGTTGCCCTTTAAAGGAGAACATTCATAAATTTCCGTAAAGCGTGAGAGTTTATTGATGGGAGTATATTCGGCTACTTTCCTTAGAACTTGTACGGTAAGACCCGTTTCTTCTAGTACTTCTCTAATAACAGCTTGGCAAGAGCTTTCATTATCTTCAACGCCCCCACCCGGTAGGACCCAAAGAGGAATATCTTGACGTTTGACTAATAGCACTTGAGATTTATTGGAATTAAAAATTACACCTATTGCGGCATTCTTTCTCATATAAGTATAGGTTCCAGAGGCAGTTAAACAAAGAGTGTAAAGCATAGAATCATAAGAAGCAAATGAAGTATTCTTAACGTATATAACTAGCTTATTCTTTATATTTTGCTGTCGTGGTTGTTAATTGACATATAATAGCTTTTTCTATATAATTGGTCTGCTAAGCCCCTTTTTGAGGCTTGATATTGAACCGATAATTTATTAGCTAAAGTTTTTTAAGCACTCTTTGTAGGAGCTCTTAAAGGAATGCTTGAAGAAAAAACAAGGAAGGGAGTGTTGTTCGCTATTTTCCTCTTTAACTCATCAATTTTTTCTTTTTTAGTTCATCTTATCCTTTAGAATCTCTAAGGCCCTTAGCACACGCGCCTTTTAAAAAATCTTATTGCCTTTTTGAAGAGTTTAATTGTATTATTTATAGCTTTGCTTATTATTTGAATGGAGAAAAATTATGTCTCTTAAAAAGTCATCTAGTGTAATGGCAGCAGGGTTAGCATTATTTTCCATGTTTTTTGGTGCTGGTGATCTCATTTGGCCCTTAATCTTAGGAGGAAATGCTGGTGATAAAAACTTTTTTGCCATGCTGGGCTTACTGGTAACAGGTGTAAGTCTACCTTTACTAGGCTTGATAGCCATGATGATGTTTCGAGGTGACTATCGACAATTTTTTGGCCAAACAGGTAAATGGCCAGGTCTTATCCTAGTATTTATCATACAGGCAATTTTGGGCCCCGTTGGCTCTATTCCGCGCTTAATTACACTTTCCTTTGCAACTTTAAAGCCTTATATGCCTGGAAATGTCACTCTTTTTACCTTTAGCATTTTATCCTCTCTACTCGTTTTGGGCTTTACTTTAAGAAAAAATAAAGTAATTAATTTTTTGGGATTAGTTTTGACTCCTCTTCTATTACTTTGTTTAGGATGTATTCTTGTTGTAGGTTTTATTAATCCACCTGAAGCTCATCTAGTTTCCTGGACATCCATAGAAGCATTTAATCAGGGCTTACATGTGGGTTATAATACTTTAGATTTAATTGCAGCTTTCATTTTTGCCCCTTTAGTTTTAAGTCATTTTATGACTGATCAAGAGGAGGCTAGCAGCGGAGAGCAACGACATGAGATTTTTAATAAAATGCTTAAAGCAAGCCTTTTAGCGGCAGGCCTACTTTCTGCAATGTATATTGGCCTGACCTCGGTGGCTTCCTTTTATACTCATGTATTGCCTGCTAACCATTTACCTGAGGAGCGCTTGTCAGCTATTGCGATGCATTTACTAGGCCCCCAAGGCGCTTTTGTGGCATGTTTGGCGGTAGCCATGGCTTGTTTGACCACAGCAATTCCGCTGGTAAGTATCTGCGCCGATTACATCCAGAATGACCTTTTGCCTGTCGACAAAGGCCCTTTATTACCTTTAGGCATTACATTAGGTATCTCATTAGGAATTGCTAATTTAGGCTTTAGTGGGATTGCAAGCATGCTTTCCCCCTTGCTTAATATCTTATGTCCTAGCTTAATTGTATTAAGCATTTCAAATATCATCAATAAGCTATACGAGATTAGAACACGAAAGGCACCCATTTTCATTACGTTTGCTTTGTCTACTATGAACTATTTTATTTAAGAAGCTAAGGTTTGCCTCAGCATCTGCATTCTAAAAATTTTTGGGGAAGGGATTTTTGGCAATCTTTAAAAATACCTTTAAGTTTTTTTGAAGTCTTTAGAATAAATAATATCTTTTAAAGAAATTAGATCTGCATAGCCAAAAAAATTAACTTTTTTCCAAGCAGACTCTCTCCGTAAAAACAAGCTTTTTATTAAGTATATGACTACATAAAGAGTTGCTCAAAGGCGTATAATCTTTTCCCAGCATTTCCAAGGTGATTTCTTAAGAAAGTGTTGGAAAGCTAGTTTTGATTTTCCTAGACAAAAGCAGATATGTTTTGCAAAGCCAAAGGAAAGCTACCCTGTCTTTTCTATCCGCGCCATTATTACAACGATCATGAATCGCTGCTTGTTTTAAGCTTGAAGAGATTCTCTGAGCGGATTAGTGGCTTTCTGGATAGCTAGGCGAAAAGGGATTAATAATACAAAATCAAAAAGTATTTTAATACTTAAGTCACTAAGAGCCCAATTCATCAGCGGAACAGGTTCTCCCCAAAATGCTAGGCTCCAAAAGATGCAAGTATCTACAAAAGAGGCTCCTATTGAAGCAAATAAAGGGGCAAACCACCATGTTCTTTTTCGCATAGAAGCGAAGATGCTAATATCTAATAGCTGCGAGATCAAAAAAGCTAGCCCTGAAGCACAAGCTATCTTAGGTGTAGACAGCCAAATAGATAATATAAATGCCAGCATAAAGCCCACATAGACGACGCGTTTAGCAACTCTAGGGCCATGCAAGCAATTATTAACTTCAGTGACCAAAAAGGATAGTGGATAAGTAAAAGATCCCCAGGTAAGCCAATCATTAATGGGAAATTGAACTAAAAAATTGCAGCTGGTGACGATAGCAATCATAGCAAGGTAAGCGAATTGAATACTGAACATACAACCCTCTAATTAAAAGCGTTATCTTACATAAAATGAGAATTATATGCCTACAATTTGTGTGTTTTCTTTGCTAATAAATACTTTTTTTTCTCTTAGTAGAATCTCCCTATGTTTAGATTTAATCGATAAGCTTAAAGCAGGTTTTGTTTGATTATTATGAACCTCTTCTAAATGTTGATCAATAGTGTCAGTAAATAGGAAAAAAACGCTGCCGGGCAAAGAAGCTTTACCCTCGTCTCATGAAAATTTTTTACTGATTGTTATTTTAAAACTTTTTACCGAGTGGATAAGCTTTATAGCGATCCTTTTTTATGATTGACCTTTATTCTTTCGTATGCGAATTAATAAATCTATTGCTTTTTGCCTGCCTACTAGAAAAATTTAGAGCTCATTTGGCTCTTAAAAATTTTAATCTTAAAAAATTGGGGAAGATATGCTAGAGGAGTTAAAGATTATCTGGATTTTAGCTATAGGCTTTGGACTAGCTTGTCTTTTGGGATATTCGGCTCATCGCATGAAATTATCGCCTATTCTAGGGTACGTAATTGCTGGATATTTGATTGGACCTAATTTTCCCGGTTTCGTTGCCGATCCGCGTTTATCAGAACAATTAGCTAACATTGGGGTGACTTTACTAATGTTTGCCGTAGGCCTTAATTTTAAGTGGAATGATTTGGCAGCTGTAAAGAAAATTGTATTGCCCGGGGCCCTGATTCTTTCCCTCCTCTCTATTGGAGCGGGCATATTTTTAAGCGTTAATCTGGGCCAAACAATGCAAGCTGGATTTGTGATTGGCTTGGCGATTTGCGTCTCAAGTACAGTAGTTATTGTACGGGGCCTTGCGGATCAAAATTTACTTCAGACTCCCCAGGGTCACACGGTATTAGGATGGACGATTGTAGAAGATATCATTTCCGTATTAGGGCTTATTTTGTTGCCTACGTTGATGCAATCTAGTTTAGGTGGCGAAAATTCTGGTGTAGAATTTATGTATTCACTAGGAACTCTAATTTTAAAAATTATGGCCTTAGGGGTCATTATTTATTATGTTGGAGAGAAGCTGGTTAAAGAAGTTTTAACTGTCGTCGCTCGGACCCGCTCGCATGAATTGTTTACTTTAGCAATTTTGTCGTGTGTCTTTTTCATTGCTATTGGTAGTGCTTATCTATTTGGAGTGTCTTTAGCATTGGGCGCTTTTATTGCCGGAACTGTCGTAGGAAAAACAGAGGTTAGCCATCAAGCTGCCGCTAATGCTTTACCTATGCGCGATGCTTTTGCTGTTATTTTCTTTCTATCCGTAGGCATGCTCTTTAATCCTACGGTAGTTAAAAACAATTTACCTCTTTTTTTCGGCTTGCTTTTTATCATCCTGGCTTTAAGACCTATGATGGCATTTTTAATCATTAAGCTAGCCAAGTATCCGCAAAGTATAGCGATTTCAGTAGCGGTGGCCATCAGCCAAATAGGTGAATATTCCTTTATCTTAGCTGAAGAAGGAAACCAGCTGAAGATATTATCAGACAACGCCTATGATATTTTAGTAGCCTGCGCCTTTATAAGCATTATGTTAAATCCTCTTTTATTTCAGCTATTTAAACCTTTAGCTTCCAAAAGAACAAAAAAACTTTTTCCTGAAAATAAGGAGGCTGATCAATCCTTAGAAGCGTTATATAAAAATGCGGATCTCCAACAATCTTTTCTGCCCCGAGCTTTAGTCATCGGTTATGGTCCTGTCGGCCGGGCGGTTACACATTATCTTAAAGAGAGCAACTTCCATCCTCTCGTGATAGATAGGAATATCGATACTGTAGCTGCCATGAAAGAAAAGGGGATTGAAGCCATATTTGGCGATGCCACCCAGTTTCAGATTATGGAAAAAGCTGACCTTACTAACCTTCAGCTAATGGTAGTCACTACGCCCGATTTGCATATAACTCAATCGATTATTCAGGTGGCCTATCATATTAACCCCTATATTAAAATCATTGCACGCTCCCATTATAAAGTAGATCATCAATTTCTTAAATTCGCAGAAGTACCCATGGTGTGGGATGAGGAAGCTGCTGCCGAAAAAATGGTTTCTCTTCTTCGCACTCAATTAGCTTAAGTTTCCTTATAGCATTTGAACGATAAAAAAAATTGAAGGGGATGCTTTCTAACAAATTAAGCAAGCAAAACTGCCAGCTATTTTTAAAGGAATATAAAAGATGTTAAAATAGTCTAACCTGCTTTAGGGCACTTTTCTTGCTAACGGAAGATTTTAAATAGAGACCTTATGAAGATTGCTATATTTCTTTCCTACAAATTATTACTCTGTCTTGATAGGAATGCAAATAAGCTTGGGCTTGATACGAGCACCCTCAAAGCAAACATCTCAATTAGACTCTCCTGAGAGTGTTAATCAAGCTTATAATACCTCTTGAAGAAACTTTATTTGTATAGCTAAAAAGGGAATTAACCCTTTAAGCTGGCTCTCTCCTTAAAAACACAGTTTTATTAAGTATAGGCTTGCATAAAGAGCTGCTCAAAAGTGTATAACATAGAAAAGCAAACGCCTGGATTTTTTGAAAGTATAGTTAATGATAGCAATGCCAGTTCTTTAATTGTGCTTTCACCCAGCTTCAGATGGATTCAGCGTACCCTAGTTCCAAAAAATCTTTAACAATCTGAGTGGCTGTAGCTCGTTGCCTTATTGGGTCCCACCCATCGCCTCTATCACGCCGTTTAGCAATATTTGCTTCTTTAGTCCAGCCTTCCCATTTAAATTGGCCGTTTTTTATTCTTTCAAAAATCTTTAAAATATGATCTTTTAAATGGCTGGTTGCTTCAAAAGGGGTTAGTGTTCCTTCTGCCACCTGGCTTAGTAAATCGAGAGCCAATGTTCTTCCTTCTACTTCTTCTTCAGCATCTATTTCGTTAATCACTTCATCCACTATGTCCACTGAATTAAGTTTTTGGTAAAGTTGCTTGTCTACAAATTCATTTTTATATCTTTCTTTCATTACATTAAATCGCGGAATAATAGAAATATGAGCTTTCACTTTTCCTTGAGGCAAAGGTGAAGGCGTATCGGCGGGATAAAAATAGTGAAGGGCTTTGGTTATGGTCTTTGCAATTTTTACATTTTTAGCCTTAAAATCAGGAGTTTGGCAGTATTCACATAAATATGTAAAAATTTCGAGACGGGATTGCGTATGGATTTTCAGCTGCTCTACAAGATTGGCTCCCCCCTCTGTGCTCAGAACCTTTCCTGAACCTATCCTTTGTGTGTCTCTCATAGAGGAAGAGGGAAAGACTGTAAACCATTTATTTCCCGTAACGTCCTCTTCTATGTTGGTTAGCTCGATGTTTTCTAAACTTATAGAAGCAGAAAGTTGCAATCCTGGGAATGGCAAAGGTCTAGAAATGCTTGGCGATATAGGAAGGGTTGCTGCTGAGGAAGAAGGTAGCATTCCTGGTGGGAAATTCTGAGAAATAGGAGGAGGGATTAGGCTCTGGCAAGCGGGCAAAAATGGAGAACGAGCTGTTGGTTGGGATAAGCCTCTTGGCAAGCTTTGAAATGGAGAAGTCGCAGTCAAGGACGGAAGGGGTAATAGTCCTGCTGGTAAGTTGGTCGAGACAGGAGGTGGAAATAGGGGTTGATAAGCGGTTGGTAAATGAGAAGGTGCTGCTGGGCTCGTCGGTTGGGGATAAATATTAGACGGTTGCGAAGGATGCATCTGTGTATGCCAAGGAGGAAAAAGAGTTGGTGGATAGGATGGGAGGGGTAATATACCTTGAGAATAATAGGGAGGTTGTGGAGGAGGAGGCTGTATGTAAGTAGGCTGAGGAGGAGGTGTTAAGGGATAAGAAGATGGCAAGGGTGGCAAATTCCGTTCTTGAAGAGAAGCTGAGGGTAAATGGGAAGGGAGGGGTAATATTCCTTGAGAGTAATAGTGAGGCTGCTGTGGAGGAGGAGGAGGTTGTAAGTAAGTAGGCTGAGGAGGATGTGAGGGTAAAGTAGAAGAGACGGCAGCAGATTCTTCATTTTGCTGATTTTGCAACTCTTGGGAAAGCGTGTGTCTGATTTTCTTTGCACGATTGATTTCTTCCAACCTTACAGCTTGTATTTTCTCTGTATGAGAAGCATGTGGAAAAAGGGAAGCATGGCTTGATTCTTCGCTCGAAGGGGCTGGAGCTTCTCTTTTTCTTTTCTTTTCTTGTGTTTTTTCTGAAAGATAGGAAGTATTAGAGCTAGGACCTGGAGGTGGTATCGGGCTAGACATAAACTCTCCAAATAAAATATTATATTAAATAAAATAAATAATGAGGTTGATTATGTTTATAAATGATTCAAATATAAGTAGCAATTATAGTCCCTCCTTAGTTAAGGGGCAAGAAGTAAAAAACCCCGAGATTAGTTTTGAACTCTCTAGTCTCCTTGAAAAAATTGAGTGGTGCAGAAATAAACGTTTTGTAGAACTTGCGGATGAAAATGCTAAAAAAGATTTAGATTACATTTTAGCAGCAGTGGTAGATGAAGCCAATCAGACTACATTTTATGATGGATGCCAATTTACCCGCTTCCTTCAAGAAGTTGACGGAATATATAGCCCATCCACACAAGCAAAAATTAAGGATATTTATTATTACTCCCTCAATCCCAATAAACAAGAGCTTCAGCCTTTATTTACCAAAAAAGATTTAGAATCTCCTCTTTATTGGAATTACTTATTTGCTAATGATTCTCTTTTAGAAGAAAGTGCTAGGGCAGAATGTTTATTTCAGCTAGGAAATTGTTACTATCAGGGAAACGGCGTAGAAGTAGATATGAAATACGCTTTAGAATATTACAGACGAGCTATAAATCTAGCAAACCATGCAAAAGCGGAATTGATGTTGGCTTACTGCTATGAAAATGGAGAAGGAATAGAAAAAGATGAAAATTTAGCTCGCTATTGGTATAGCCAGGCAGCATTTCATTCTTCTGATCCAGTTGTAAAGCAATTGACAAGCCAAAAGCTTGCCTGCATTGAAAAAGAAGTTTAAATTAAAAAATCTTCCTTCAGCTAAAATAAAGCTGAATAAGAGAGCTTATATATGTTTAACGCGGAAGAAATAGTTATTGAAAAAGTAATTCTTCCTCTTTCCTCTACGTAAGAATTTTGCTAGGTTGGAAAATACTTTAAAATTAAAAAAATTTACTTGTAAGTAGGGAGGGTGTTTTTACACCCACTTCTTCAAGAAGTTCAAACGTATGTTCAGCTTCTTGAGAAGCAGATAGAGTTACTGATAATTCCGATTTAAGAGCTGCTGGCAACAACTCAGGAACTTAAGGTCCGCTTAAAATGCTCTCTTGTGATGAGAATGTGATCGAGCTTTTCAAACAATTTTAAATCATAGTAGATCGCTTCAGAGATAGGCTTAAAAGATTTGCCCTTTTCTTCAACTTAATCGCAAAATCTATAACTTGGAATTAAATAGTTCAACATGATTTAAAGCCTTTTTGCCCTGAGACAATATTTTAGGAGAGTTTTATATCAAAAAATGCTATATTTTCTTTACAAGTAAATCATTACAAA
>NZ_VJOT01000069.1 GCF_011087585.1 Neochlamydia sp. AcF84 | reverse complement strand
CTATCGATCACCTACCTAATGAATTGCTGCTTCCTATCTTAAAGGAGTGTGTCACACCTCCTTTATTTAGCGTTTGTAAAAGATGGCAAGAGCTGTTAGCTATAGAAATCTTGCCCTCCCTTTACAAAAAAATAGCTGCTATTCATGGCATCAATGGAAATGAAAAGCTACAAACTCGCCTTTTGGACAAGATCTATCAATTAGACTCTAAACGGGCGACTTCAGAGAAAGTTTATCGAATCTTTAAGCAAGTTTTTACCTTAGCTAAATCTCTATCTCCTTTAGAATTTAAAAATAAAACGGAAGAAAAAAGATATTTAACCCTCGCTAACTATTCCTCCTATCTCTTAAACATTAATCGCCTGCTCATCTGGAAAAAAATTCCTGGGGGAAAGGAATACTTAGCACAAGAAGAAATTAATTCATTATCTTTAGAAGAAAAAGGTAATCTTTTCAGCCAATGGATTGAAAAGTTATGGCAAAGGGATCAAAGTATTAGATTTATCCAGGTTAGGTTTGACTTATTTGCCTCCTGAGATAGGCATGTTTTCTGCCCTTGCCTCTCTTAATTTAAGCTACAATCAGCTGACCTTTCTTCCTAAAGAAATAGGACAATTGACCCAGCTGCAAAACCTTAATTTAAGTCAAAACTCCCTTACCTTTCTTCCTAAAGAAATAGGCCAGTTTCTTCGGTTACTTGCCCTTAATTTAAACGAAAACCAGCTCATCTCTCTTCCAAAAGAAATAGGTGACTTACATTGGCTGCGACATCTTAACTTAAGTAACAATCATCTCGTCTCTCTTCCAAAAGAACTCCAGCAGCTGTCGCAGCTATATTCACTTAACTTAAATCAAAATCAACTATCCTTTCTTCCAAGAGAAATAGGCTTGATGCCTCGTCTGGGGTGGCTTTATCTAAACTACAACCAATTGACCTCTTTTGTTATGGAAAGCGGCCTATTCTCTCAGTTGTATTCTCTTAGCTTAAGTCATAACCAGCTTACCTCCTTTGTGATAGCAATAGATCAGATTTTTCCCATGCAAAACCTTGATTTAAGCTATAACCACCTCGCCACCCTTCCTGCGCAAATAGACCAATTACCTCAACTTCTCACCCTTAAGACACAAGGAAATCCACTCGAAAATATTTCAGAGGAAATAAGGCAGCGCTTTCTAACATTAGAATAATAGACCTTGTTTTAATATTAAGATGAGCTAAAAAGAGATGAAAGGTTTTTGCTAGCCATGGAGTAGGCCAATGAAGATAAAATTTTTAGCGTCGTATTTTTCTTACTCTTATCCGCTTAAAAAAAATTTAGCCTATCTATTTAAATCCTTGGCAAGCTGTTTTTCTCCTTAGCGAGAGTCCTTTTATAAATTGCGGGGCTGCATAAGAAGTAGCGCAAAAGTTTATTGTCCTCAATTAAAGATTAAAAAGTCTAAATCCGCATTTTTATTTTTTCTATCTTGGGAATGGATTTAGCCATCTTTACGATTAGCTTCATAAAGTTTAAGATATTTATAAAAAGCGGTATGCCCGTTATAGGCAGAGATTACAAACCCCTCATATCCACCCATAAAGCCTCTTTTAAGGATATAACTCTTAAAAAAAGAAAAGATACCATGCGTCAAAGCTTTAGATAAGGAAGCAGTTTTTTTACCTTTATTCTGCTCAGCAAATAATGTCGAATAGGTCTGCATCTTACTTAAAAAGTCAGCGATAGAATGATAAGAATAATGAATAAGTGGGCTGTTTAAAGCTATATGTTGCATATGCTTGACAATAATAGCTTCATGAACTTGCACATTAGTAAAGCTTGTTTCTTTTTTATTATATAACCTATATTGGCGATCGGGATACCAACCGCACCAGCGAATAAACTTATTATTAAAATAATTATGGCGTGGGAAAGAATAAACTACTTTTTCTTGCAAGGAAGTTGCTAAGATCTCTTTTATCATCGCTGGTGTCACAAGTTCGTCACTATCTACAGACAAGATCCAATCATGTTTTGCATAAGCAGAGGCCTTGTTATGAGTAGGACCAAATCCTTCAAAAGTAGCTAAGATAACGCGCACATTAGAGTAATTTTTTGCTATTTTTATAGTATCATCTATAGATCCTGTATCATAAAGTAGGACTTCATCAAAAAGGCTTACGCTATCTAACACTTGAGCCAGGTATTGGCAGCTATTCTTGGTCAAGATAGTGACTGAAATAGGTATCATGAGATCCTCATATTTTAATTTTTTAATGCTTTTTTTATTTTTTCTAGCTCGCCTATCTTCCCTATTCCTATTTTCATCTTAAGATGGCAAAAATTATCCTTTTAAAACAGCTAAAGCTAAGCCTTTATAACTTTTCATGCTTCAAGGGTCAATCTCTCCTCCTCTCTTAAAAGGATTTAACCACAAGCCAAGACAAAAATCTATTTCTTGAAAACAGTTTTCAATAATTGATTTTCTAATCATGCTTTTTAGTAGATTAAACAACACCTAAAGGTAGGATCTAACCCTTCTGCCAAAGAAGTAAGCTTTCTACGCAGGTGCTAAGCGTTTCATTTCAAAAGTAAAGTAAGAACCGCTAAGCTTTTTAAAAAAATTATCGATGGATAGCCAACAGGAATACAAAGCTTTTATCTTACTAGGAAGATTTATATTCTCTTTCCTTGGAGCTTGTAAGCCTTCAATAGTTTCTCATTTGTTTGCTCCATCATAAGATTCCTTAGGCTCATGGGTCAAAATAAATCTCATCCATATTGACAGGGATTAGCAGCTTCTATATTTTTTCGTAGTATAAAGATTACAAATGCCTAGAGAATATGCCAAATATTGAGGAAAGCTATCATGCGTCCATTACTCCCAGACTCCCTTATTAGCAGCCATCATGTCGATTTAGCCATTCGCCCTCGTCGCAATCGTAAAAGCCCCGCTATACGCTCTCTTATCCAAGAAAACCATCTTCTTCCTCATCAGCTGGTGGCTCCCTTGTTTATCCTAGAAGGCCATCAGCGCCAAGAGATGATTACCAGTATGCCTGGCATCTCCCGTATTTCCGTGGATCTGCTTGTCAAAGAGGCCATTGAACTCTATCAACTAGGTATTCGCGCCATTGATCTTTTTCCTGTTATTCCTGAAGAAAAAAAAGATAGCCTAGGTAAAGAAGCCATAAATCCTCATAATTTACTTTCTCGAGCTATACAAGCCTTAAAGCAAGCGATTCCTGAGATGTGTGTAATAGTCGATATTGCTTTAGATCCATACACTAATCATGGTCATGATGGAATTGTAAACGAGTCAGGCCATATCCTCAATGACCCTACCCTTTACATGCTTGGAGAGATGTCTATCCTTGCGGCACAAGCTGGTGCCGACATTGTTGCACCGAGTGATATGATGGATGGGCGTGTAAAATACATCCGCGAAAGTTTAGATAAAGCAGGCTTTAAAGAGGTAAATATTTTATCCTATGCCGCCAAATATGCCTCCTCTTTCTATGGCCCCTTTCGTGAAGCCCTCCATTCTGCTCCTAAATTTGGTGATAAAAAAACCTATCAAATGGATCCTGCCAATAGCCGAGAGGCCATTCTTGAAGCTATTTTAGATGAAGCGGAAGGGGCGGATATGCTTTTGATCAAACCTGCTTTAGCTTACTTAGACATTATCTCTATTATCCGTAAAAAAACTCTTCTTCCTCTTGCTGCTTATCATGTGAGTGGGGAATATGCCATGGTCATGGCTGCTGCGGAAAAAGGATGGCTAGATGCAGATAAAGCTTTTATGGAAAGCCTTTTATCCATCAAACGAGCAGGTGCTGATTTTATTCTTACCTACGCTTCAAAAAGAATCGCTCGTTTAATTAAGATGCAATAGCCTTTTCCTTGTATTTTTTTCATGCCCTTAACGATTGAAGATAGAGGATAAGAGATTAAACTTCTTTAACTTTTTCCTTAAGCTAGTGCAGGAAAAGAAGTAAATGAGATGAGGTTAGACAGCTGATTGAATACAAAACTACTAAGCTTTAATTCAGCCTCCTCCCTTTAAAAGATGCAAAGAAAAAATAAGCCTACTTTACTAGCTTGATAAATAAATTGGGGTAAGGATCTTTTTAGCAAGGCGATAGCTTATCTTTCTACTTGCAGCTCTTTTTATGCTCTTCCTCTTTATTAAGCTTTAAGAATAATTGCGAAATTTTTTCCTCTTTTTTCTGTTTATTTTTGTTAATGCTCAGCCTATCTTTACATCCTTCGCTTAAATGGAGGGCCTTAATCGCTAGCACTACCTTCATTCTCTTTACCCCCATCTACGTTTGATTATTAGTGGCTTAAAAAAAATTTTCAGTTATTTTATTTAAACTTCAACTACAGCTTTTCTTTAATCCTCCATTGAATTAAATAAATTAGTAATTGCATGAATAAAATAATTACAGGATTTTTAAGGAGAAAGTATGGTAAGAGAAATTCCTAGTACCATTTGCCAAGGCGGCCCCTTAACAGAGGAAGAGCTTTATAAAATGGATGCTTATTGGCGGGCAAGTAATTATCTCTCTGTTGGGCAAATTTATCTGCTTGATAATCCTCTCCTTAAACGTCCCCTTACTATTGAAGATATTAAGCCTCGCCTGTTAGGTCACTGGGGAACAACCCCGGGCTTAAATTTTATTTATGTGCACCTAAATCGCCTGATTAAAGCTAAAGATTTGAATATGATTTACTTAGCAGGACCGGGTCATGGCGGTCCAGGCTTGGTAGCTAACGTCTATTTGGAAGGAACCTATAGTGAATATTACCCTAATATTTCTTCCGATGAAGAGGGCTTAAAAAAACTTTTTAAACAATTTTCTTTTCCTGGGGGAATACCTAGCCATGTAGCCCCCGAAACTCCCGGCTCTATTCATGAAGGAGGAGAGTTAGGTTATGTACTTTCTCATGCCTACGGGGCTGTTTTTGATAACCCCGACCTTATTGCGGCATGCGTAGTGGGAGATGGAGAAGCAGAAACAGGGCCTCTTGCCGCCTCCTGGCATTCTAACAAATTTCTTAATCCCGCAAAAGATGGTGCTGTTCTTCCTATCCTTCACCTCAACGGATATAAAATAGCTAATCCTACTCTCCTAGCTAGAATCAGTCCTGAAGAGCTAAAGAGCCTTTTCGAGGGATATGGCTACAAACCTTATGTAATCGAGGGTTCCGATCCTCAACAGATGCATCAAAGTATGGCTTATACACTTGACATTGTCATAGCAGAAATTATGAAAATTCAAGAAGAGGCGCGTAAAAACAAACTTATCGAGCGTCCACGTTGGCCTATGATCATTCTTAAAACTCCTAAAGGGTGGACAGGACCGCAAGAGGTCGATGGTAAAAAAACTGAAGGATTCTGGCGCTCCCACCAAGTTCCTTTATCCAATATGGCTGTTAAACCTGCCCATGTACAGCAATTAGAGAAATGGATGAAAAGCTATCGTCCTGAAGAGCTTTTTGATGAAAATGGAAGATTCCTCGCTGAGCTTGCGGCTTTAGCTCCTCAAGGAAAACGTCGTATGGGAGATAATCCTCATGCTAATGGAGGCTTACTCCGCAAAGAATTAAAAATGCCTGATTTCCGCGAGTATGCCCTTAAAATTGAAAAACCTGGTCAGGTTGAAGCTGAGTCCACTCGTATCGTGGGAAAATTCTTACGCGATGTCATGAAAAGCAACCTACATAACTTCCGCGTGATGGGTCCTGATGAAACGGCTTCCAACCGCTTAGATGCCATCTATGAGGTCTCAAAAAAAAGTTGGATGGCTGATTATCTGCCCGAAGATAAAGACGGTAGTGAGTTATCTGTCGAGGGGCGCGTGATGGAAATATTAAGTGAACATACATGCATGGGCTGGCTAGAGGGCTATGTTTTAACAGGAAGGCACGGTTTCTTTTCTACTTACGAGGCTTTCGCTCATATTATAGATTCTATGTTCAACCAACATGCTAAATGGCTACATACCACCACCTCCTCTATCCACTGGCGCGCCCCTATTTCATCGATTAACATTTTGCTAAGCTCCCACGTTTGGCGACAAGATCACAATGGTTTTTCCCATCAAGACCCAGGCTTTATTGATCATGTGATGAACAAAAAAGCTGAAGTCGTACGTGTCTATCTTCCACCTGATGCTAATACCTTATTATCTGTTACCAATCACTGTTTACGTAGTAGAAACTATGTGAATGTAATCGTTGCAGGCAAGCAACCAGCATTGCAATACTTAGACATGGAATCTGCTATTAAACATTGCACAGCAGGCATAGGAATTTGGGAATGGGCCAGTAATGATCGCGGACATGTTCCTGATGTGGTGATGGCTTGTGCGGGTGATGTGCCTACCTTAGAGACTCTAGCGGCTGTAGATATTCTTCGCCAGCAAATCCCTGATCTAAAAGTTCGAGTAGTTAATATTGTCAATTTGATGAAGCTTCAAAATCCCACTGAACATCCGCATGGATTATCTGATAAAGATTTTGATGAATTATTTACCACGGATAAACCGGTCATTTTTGCCTATCATGGTTACCCTTGGCTCATTCATCGACTTACCTACCGCAGAACTAATCATGAGAATATTCATGTGCGTGGCTATAAAGAAGAAGGTACCACTACGACCCCTTTCGATATGTGCGTGCGCAATCAAATCGATCGCTTTAGCCTAGTGGGAGACGTGATCGATCGAGTACCCAAGTTAGGCTATCTAGCAGCCTATATTAAGCAAGATATCCATAATAAGTTTATCGAACATGAAGAATATATCACTAAATATGGAGACGACATGCCGCTTGTTCGTCAATGGAAATGGCCATATTGATATAAATACAATGCCAGAAGATGGCAGGCACTTTAAAAAGGCATATTGTTACCTGAAAAAGAGTACACTGCTTATTACCTTACTTATGATTTAAGTACATACTTTAAGCATACATTTTTAAGTGCATAAATAGGCAAAAAGCCGCTTGAACAAATAAGGCAGATAGCATTCATTCGTTCCCTTTGTCTTTAAAAGTGCTTTTTATTTAACCCTATCTATTAATTTTTTTAGGTTGTTAATAAATTGGGAGGTTTTCTTTAAATACATGGCTCTATTTTCTAAACCTATTCTCCTTAATTCTTCGATACGCAACTCTTTTAGATTGTTAATAACCACCTCAAGCTGTATCGGATCCACATAGTAGTTTGTTCCTAATAATTGTGGGCTGCAATCCTTGAAGGGAACAAGGCAACGTGGATCCTTGATAAATTCATTCATGGGAGGAGCATCTACGGTGACGACTACCGCCCTAGTTGATAAGGCTTCCATAATATAATGCCCGAATCCTTCCGTTTCACTGAGACATAAATGAATTCCACAGCTATTTTGTAAATCTCTTAGTATAGGCTCTTCGACCCGGTGAGTAATCCAGTGCAAGTTAGCTTGACGCGGTCTAACAGCGCAAAAATGTTTAAGGATAATTAATAAAGGAAAAGAAGTATTACGTAACCAGCTATCCACTATCGGCTGCGTTCCTTTCTGCTCGCTTCCTCCTGCTAAATGAAAAAACAAAGAAAAGTTTTTTTTTATATGGGAGAGATAACAATCATGGCTTGTAAAGCCTAAGAAAAAACATGGGAGTTTTAAGTTTTCAAAAATTCTTTGTGTTTCTTGAGTACGACACAGAACAAGATCTATTAGGTCTAAAAGTTCTAAATCTTGCGTATACCATTCCGCATTAGGAATAAACCAATTGAGGGAAGCATAAGGAAGCCATAAAGGATTGATAGACTGAAAAAATATATTAATATCTACTTCAGAGGTATGGGGCTCATCATATATATTTCCTAAGTAAACTTGATGTCCCAGCTCTTTAAGAGCACTGCTAAGGATTTTTTGGTCTGCTTCCAATCCCTTTCCATTCAACTCGCTCAATATATTAAACTTAAGTTCGACAGTTTGAACTGAAGAAAGCGTTAATAGCCAAAAGCTTATTAAAAACCCTAGCTCTACCATTATTTGATACATATCCTTTAACCTAAGAAAAGTCTCTTTAAAAAAAGAAAATAGGAAAATTAAGACTGAAGAGGTAGCGATCCTTTTTTCCTTTTTACAAACTTATATCCTATATGAATAATATCGAAATTAAGGAAAAGAGATTTTTTATCTTACAAACGCGCCCCTTTCTTACCCTAGCTAATTTAGGCAACCAAGCTTTATATAAAGCTTTTCTATACCTGTTTTTTAATTTCTTTCTTTTTTATCGTGCCCTTTGACTTTAAAAAGCAGGATTGAGAGATATTTACAGAAAGGCTAGCAAGATACCTAAGCAATCTATATAGCTATACTCTTCTAAAGAAAGCTATTATAAATAGTCCAACCTGATTTACCCTAAAAAACTCCATCATTGCATCAATTTTAAAAAGAAAAAATGTAAATTTCCTTTTAATGGTAAGCTAAAAAAGTA
>NZ_VJOT01000068.1 GCF_011087585.1 Neochlamydia sp. AcF84 | reverse complement strand
GCAGCTGGATGTCAAAAACAGATAGCTAAACAGATTCGCCATCAAGGAGGCCATTACTTACTCGCACTGAAAGGTAATCAAGGGAATCTACATGCAGAAGCCAAAAACTTTTTTGTTCAAGCTATAAAGGTAAAACCTGAAGAAGCTAGCTGTGATTATTATTTGATTGAAGAAAAGAGTAGAGATCGTTTTGAAAAGCGAGAAGTTTGGTGTACCCATGGATTAGATTGGCTGCCTCAAAGAAAAGAATGGGTGGACCTAAATGCTCTGGTCTGCATGAGAAGCACTAGGCGCATTAAAGATAAAACATCGGTAGAGGCTAGATACTATATTGCTAGTGAAAAAGCTAATGCTGAAAAGCATGGGCTAGGCATACGTTCGCACTGGCCTATAGAGAATAAGGTTCATTGGCAATTAGATGTTTCTTATGGGGAAGATAAAAGCAAAGTCCGTAAAGACCATGGTGCCCAAAATCTATCAGTTTTGAAAAGATGTACAATGAATCTACTAAAAGCTGATACAAAAACAAAGGCAGGAATTAAGGGCAAGAGAGCAAAAGCCGGGTGGAATCGAGACTACATGATGGAAATGCTAAATGGTAAATAAAATCTTCATGCAATTTCCCTGATTTTTAACAAAGGCTCTTCTACTACAAGGGGTAAATTTTTGTGGAATCTCGTTAGTAATCATTAATGACCACGAATGCTTAGTTTAGTGGTACATTAAAATTTAAGTAACATAAGCATTTAAAGGAAGAGATCAATTGTTTGGCCCTCGTTTATAGTTTGTATAGGCTTTCCTGGTGAAGCTTTGACTCAAAGCTTTATCACCACTGCCTTTCTAGTCTTTTGAGTAATATGCTTTAGTAAAAATCTTGCTAGCTTACTCCGTCCGCTCTCATTGTCATTATGAAAGTCCATGTGACTTATTTAATGTCCTATAAGCAGCTTGAGCATCGTCTAGCATAAGCAGTAAACGTGCGGCAAAAACATCTGTGACTTTAGATATTCTTCGTTCTAAACCTTTAGTTATTTGTTGATAATGTTCTTCAATTAATTTTAAATCATTAGCACTTTCAAGGGGAATATCTAATATTTTGCATGCATTTTGGCGATCAGTAGGATCTAATCGATGAGGACGATGAGATAAAGCTGAAGGACAAGAGTATTGTTTATTTCTTATGTTTATTTTGCAGACGTCCCACCGATTAATTGAATCTAATCTATTATTCCTATTTCTTACATCATAGGCTCTATAGGCCGTCAAAACAAGGTCAGGAATCAATAATAAAAATCCTAAACTCAATAGCTCTACACATCCGCGACCTATGTGATTATACTTATTTGGCAACTCATCTTTTAGGGTTTTCGCGGCCATTGAAATACGCGACAGACCAATTAGGGTGCCGATTAAAGGAATATACCCTAATGCTTTTATAATGTTGGCAATTTTCCATGCATCTTTAGCTGCATTGTTAATTGATTCATCCTCGACTTTTTGATAATCGGGATCATTAAAGCTAGAGATTTCTTTTAATTCTGCTATCTGTACATTTAGCTGTGACATTTTTCTTTGTTGTAAATCAGATGTTCTCTGCTTAACTTTTTTAATCATTTCTTTATAACAATCTTCGGCATTGCAAGCAAAAGTTTCAAATCCAAAAGCGGGCATGCTTGTAAAGTACATAAATTAACTCCTTTATAAGGGCTAATGGTTTATTCATATAAGTTTCAATTATTATATTTTAAAAGATTAAAATACAGTATTTATTCAACTTAATTATCTTTTCCTTACAGATAAATGAATTAATAAAACTATTCTCAGAAGCTTTTGCTTTTAAAGAGGGAGAAAAAATGAAATTCGATTTTCTTGATATTTATACTGGCTATTTTATCAACCAAAACCAGCAAGCGATAGCTACACGAGTATCCAATCCTTTAGACAGCTAAGATCCTCACCACTTTTCCTAATGACAATCTAAGGGGGGATCGAAAGCACTGGCAATAGGTTAAAAGGCAAGAGGATCATCTATACCAAAACAAGGGAGATGTAGATTATTGATGATACGAGAGAAGAAAAGCCCTGTACGGATAAAAACAGAATCGCCTGCTGGCATTTTTTCATAGCGAAGGAAAGTCAAGTAAAAAAGATTAATCTTTTTCTAAGCATTATTAACAAGGGCGATTATACTTTTCCTAACCGTCTAAAGTGATTAAGAAATCATACACTTTTGCGAGGTGAAAACGCAGATCTTCAAAAACAAGGACGATTCTATAGGGATTCTCCCTATTGCACGGACTAATGACTTAAAATCATGAGCCTGAACGAATCTATGAAAACTCTCACAAACGGCGGAAGACAGAAGAAGATTACCAAGGGATAAAGCAAAATACTAACCTTAAAAAGTCTCCCCTTAAAATTTTTTGCTCTCAAAGAAACCATATTTTAGCCTCTCTTCTCGCTAGTTGCGAATTTGAATTTTTAACTCCCTCTCAATCACTTTGTTTCAAGATACAGTTAATCCTTAAAGCCAACCAGATGGCTTATCAAGAACCGTAAACTTTACAAAGAAACTTTATATCTGCGTACGATGAGTTAAGATAATACCCAATAGAACAAGCTTAAGGAGTAGACTGAATTGAACCTAAGAGTTTGCCCCAATTGGTTTCAATGCAACTGCTTCGAAATGGTATCATGTAGATGGATAACCTTGGAGGGAAAGTCTCCAACCAAACTTCCTTAAGAAAACCTTAGAATTGTTAGCTTTATTTAATGTATCCAAAATTTAAATCAAAAAATTTTATAAGGGGTTTTTGTGCTTTCTCTTGTAAAAAGCAAGAAAGTAGCCTTAACACTTACAAGGAAAAAGTTTTTTTGGAATTTAAGCGATTAGACAACTACCTGCCCATAAGGTTATCGCTTGTGATCCAGAGCTTTTTAACTTAAGCCATCGTAGAATTTCCCTCTTCCTTTTCTAATCCATTGATTTTCAAAAAATCTTCCTTCCAATGATAGTGGTTTAACACTTGAGTAGTATCACGCCCTAGAAGCATATAAGCAACATAAATAGCCTCTATAGAGGCTAATCCACGTGCTGGATCTATGCAATCTTCTTGACGCCGAGGATAGGCGGTGCGAAAATGAGGAGGCAGACTCCTTTTTGGTAGATCGGCATGCCTTTCCACAAATTTTAGCATTTTTTCTGCATAGCGCCAGGTGCTATCTAAAATAAATAGGCCCTGCCCTGCATCTTCTAAAGATAAAACCGGAGCCTCCAACGCCAACATGGTATACCCTACGAGAGAAGGTAAAATGCTTTTAGGATAGGTATAAAAATGGAAATCTTCAACTCCTTCTAGACCCCTTAAGCTGCATTTTTTAAGGTTTTCTTTATGATGCCGTAAAACTACGGTAGGAGGAAAGGATTGCATGATATAAATTAATTAGTTAATATGCATTAAAAAAAAGTATAGTAACATGAGTTTAAATTCATTTTCAAGAGGGAAAAATATATATGAGGCCAGTGTTAACCTATATGTGCAGTATGATGGTGGGAGTTACCTTTTTTATGACTCCTGCTCAAGGTATCTCCACTGATTCCCTCCAGTGGATGACCAATTATGAGGAAGCAGAAAACCTTTCCCGAGCAACATTTAAGCCCATTATTTTATTTTTTACTGGCTCAGACTGGTGTACTTGGTGTTCCAAGCTTGAGCAAGAAAGCTTAGATACGCCCGAATTTGCGCAAGCAGTAGGTGATAAATTTATTTTTATGAGACTAGATTTTCCAGTAAATTCTACCCTTCCCACTCCCTTAGCTGTCCAAAACAAACAACTCCAAAAAAAATATAATATACGTAGTTTTCCTACTTTAATCATTTTAGATGGCCAGCAACAAAAGCAGATCGGCATCACTGGCTATCGCGCAGGAGGCGGAAAGATGTATGCCGCCCACCTTTCAAAAATTGTCGCGGACTATTCTGACTATCAAAAAAAGGTAGAGGCTATAAACAAACACAAGTATTCTAGCGCTGAACTTAAAAAACTTTATGAAGTAGCCCAAAATTTTGGATATGAGAGCGATATTAACCAAATTATTAAAGTAGGGGTTAATTCGGAAGATAGCCATTTTTTCATGATTGAACGCTATCGCAAAATGACTCAAGAGGGCCTGTCTGGGCTCGCTGAAGCTAAGGCATTAAAGAAAGAGCTACAGTTAATGGATCCTAACAATGAGAAGATGACTCATTATCATCTAGCACTTATTGATTTTGAAGGCTATACCGAGGCGGGTGATAAGCGCTCAGCTGATCTAGCCGTAGCTTCTCTTGTCAATTATATCCAGAAGTTTGGCCCTAAGGATAAAGAACATCTTTGGCGTCTTCAGATGATTATTTCGCAAATTTATTTTGATAGAAATAATCTTACAGAGGCCCTAAATTTTGCTGAAAGTTCTTTTACGTCTGCCCCTCCTACGGCGAAAATCGAGATCTCAACTGCTATTAAGAATATTAAATCTCAAATGGCTACTGAAACGGCAATAGTTAAGCATTAATGAGCAATAAAAGTTTAGATTAAGTTAAAATCGAAGAAGCGATTTAGAATATTAAATATCTTTAAATCATTTTTTATATCCCTACCCTCTAATAAACCAGCTCTTTAAATAAAGAGGTAACTTTTAAACAATGGATTAGAGGGACTTAGTTTTTTAAAACTTATTGACACTCATCTCCCAGTAAAATTGTAGGCTAGTCAGTTATCTGCAGCCTTTTTTTAAGAATATTTGTTTACACCCCGGACAGGATAAACCTAAGGACTTGCTATTTTACCCACCCCACTCCGTGACTCTTAAGAGCTCTTTGGGAATCTCATAAAGAAAACGCGAAGGCTTACAAGAGACTTTTTTGCCCATTTTATGTCGAGAGCAAGCCATACTAATCACTAAATTTTGCATCGCACGTGTCATCGCTACATACATTAAACGCCGCTCTTCCTCTACTCCTGTTTCTTTTAAGCTTTTCTCATGAGGAATAATATGATCCTCTATTCCTACTAAGAAACATACAGGAAATTCCAATCCTTTAGCACTATGGAAAGTCATTAAATTGACTTTATCTTCTCCTGTTTGCTGCTGACGAGCCATACGTTCCCAATCATTTTCTAAGCAAACTGTGCTTAAAAAATCATATAACCGTGGTTGCTTATGAAGTTTTTCTTTTACCTTACATGCATAATCTCTTAACGTCTCCACAAACTCCAGGCAATTTTCCCACTTAAATTCCCGCATCTGCGAACTTTTAACCTCTTCCTCAATAGCTTTACGGTAATCAATTTTTTCAATTAGCCATTGAAGAGTTTCTGCTAAAGGCATTTTTTCAAAGCGCTCTTGAGCTTCTTCAATAAGAGCTACAAACTCTCGGATAGCTTTCAAAGTTTTTGCAGGTAAGGAACTCTTAATCTCTTCCTCTTTAAGCTGGTCATCACCTACCATTTTTAAAACTTCCCAAAGAGAAATATTCTGCTGGCGATTATAGGCCGTAAGAGCATCTAAAGAAATTCCACCTATCCCCCGTCGTGGTTGATTAATAATACGTAGTAAAGCTTCCTGATCTCTATGATTGACTATTACACGTAAATAAGCGCATAAATCTTTGACTTCACGCCTTTCATAAAATTCTATGCCCCCGTAAATTTGATAAGGTATCCCCTTCATCCATTGCCCATTCTCTGTCCACGTATATTTTAATAAAGCCGTTTCAAAAGCACGAGAAAGAGCATTGGAACGGTATAAAATGGCAAAATCATTCCAACGTAAGCCTTTTTTTTCCCTCATTTTGACCATTCTATACACCACAGCTTCAGCCTCATCACTCTCTTGAGGCGCATAAAAAATCTCAATGGGCTCACCCTCTCCCTTGGTGCTCCATAAAGCTTTAGGATAACGAGACTGATTTTTGCTGATCACCGCATTAGCGGCTTTAAGAATTGTATTGGTCGAGCGATAATTTTGTTCTAGCTTAATCACCACTGCTTGCTCAAAATCTAAAATGTTGCGTACTTCCGCTCCTCGCCAGCCGTAAATAGACTGATCATCATCACCTACTACACACAAATTATTATACTTTGCGGAAAGCAATTTTGCTAAGCGATACTGAATAGGGTTGGTATCTTGATACTCATCGATCATAATATAACGATACTGTTCTTGATAGCGATTAAGGACGTCGGGATACTTTTCTAAAAGCTGCACCGTAAGCACCAATAAATCATCAAAATCCACAGCATTATAGGCACGCATACTTTCTTGCAAGCGACGATAAAGAGTGCTTGAAAATTGATCATGCCAGGCAGAGCCTGTATTTTGAATCTGCTCTGCGCAAAGCCCTTTATTTTTAGCCTGCGTGATCACTGCTAACGTAGCGGCTAATGAAGGCAGATCTTTTTCTCTTTCTAGCAGATCACGTGCAATAGTAGAAATGAGACGCTGAACATCACTCTCACGATAAATAGTGAACTCTTTGGTATAACCCAAACGTACGATCTCTTCTCTTAGTATCTGGATGCAAAAACTATGAAATGTACATAAGGTAACTAGCTTGGCTATCCTATGGGGGACGAGTGCGGCCATTCGATGATACATCTCGGACGCAGCTTTGTTGGTAAAAGTGAGGCCAAGAATATGGCGAGGATGAACGTCTAGGTTATTGATTAGATGGCACATACGCATTGTAAGAACGCGCGTTTTGCCCGTACCAGCTCCAGCCAAGATTAAGACACGGCCTGCAATGGTATCCACAGCTTGCTTCTGCTGAGTATTAAGTCCCTCGCTCATGATGATTGGTACTTAAGAGCTTCATTAAATCGGTATAAATGTCTAAAGACGTGGCCTGTTTAGCATTAACGCGCGGCTTTACATTAAGGTCTTGCCCTAATGGAAGGCTTGACTGGCAATAGCGGAAAGCCTCTCGCGTAATCCTTTTAAACCGATTACGATCATGAGCTTTACCATAGCGTTTGGTGACTGTAATCCCTAATCGGGTCATTTGTAGAGGATTAGGTACGATTTCTACGATAACCCATCGCCCGATTAAACGTTTACTGCTGTGAGTAAACTTCTGAAATTGATAGCGCTTGCGTAATCTAAAAAGCTTGGAAAAGCTGTATTTCACGCCCTTGTTAAAGCCTTACGACCTCGGCGACGGCGGGAATTGATGATTTTACGTCCATCCGCAGTTTTCATTCTCTTCCGAAAGCCATGCTCAGATTTACGACGACGTTTACTAGGTTGGTATGTGCGCTTCACATTAACTTCCTTGATTAAAATTTTCGACAATTAAATAAACATGAACAGCAGGATACAAAACAGGTAAAATAAATGCAAGAAAAGAAGTAGAGAAAACTGATGATAAAGCAACTAAAAAATGGAAGAGAAAAACAACTATATTTTTAATTTAAAGCTTCCTTATCTACTGTCTATAAAGAGGTCCTAGCCATAAGCCCCTTAGCGCTCAAAGCCTCTTGAGAGCTCTTCTCTTTACCTTTACAAGAAAAGGATTGAAAGGAAATTAAGGTTTAGGATATAAGAATCGCTTAACTTACAAATTATTGTAACACGCAGGAACAGATATGAAAGTAAAAGCATCCGTTAAAGCCGATCCATCGAAGGGTGATATCCTCGTACGTCGCCAAGGACGTCTTTATGTGATTAACAAGAAAGACCCGAATCGTAAACAGCGGCAGAAAGGCCCTGCTCGTAAAAAATAGGAAGATTATAATCATATGGCAAAAAGGTCCTCAATAGAAAAAGCAAAACGTCGTGAAAAAGTTGTTAAGCTGAAATGGGAAAAAAGACAAGCTCTTAAAAAAACAGCCGCTGACATCAATATTTCAGAAGAAGAACGTCATGAAGCTCGTGTAGCGCTTAACAAAATGCCACGTGACTCATCCCCTACTCGTCTACGTAATCGCTGCCTTTTAACAGGACGTGCAAGAGGATTTATTAGACAGTTTAAACTCTCCCGCCTTACCTTTAGAGAAATGGCTTTGCATGGATTAATTCCTGGCGTTACTAAGTCTAGCTGGTAAGAGCAAAAAATTATAAGAGGTAAGTTTAGGGTTGAAAGAACAACACGCATGGTTCTACAAAGCCTTAAGCTTACTATTTTTCTTTTTAGTTTGACCTCAATCGTTAGCCAATCTTTAAAGTGCGTAATCCTTTAGCTCCTAATCCTTTTATAAATTTTAGGAAGCTCATTGATACGCTGCCAATCAGCCATCCCTTCTGACCATACATAAGTTAAGGAGGTTATTTTGTTATCTAGCCACAGTGTGTATAACTCTCTAAAATAAATAGGACCTTGCTGGCGGTGTGCCTGGTCCAGATAAAACCATTCTTTATTCTCCTCCGAAACTTCCCCTCTATCTTCCGCTAAAGTTTCATATTTAGGAATCGCATTCTCTTCTATTTTATTTTTTGGCCCTGTTTGATCATTTTCAAAAGGTTTTAAAACAAAAAGTAAAATAAGAGAGAAAATTCCTAAAAGTATACCTAGCATGAACCATATTAATGGATCCCGTCCCCTTTGTTTAGCCACATAAGCAGAAAAGGCAGCCAGAAAAAAAAGTAAAAAAAAACTAACCATCATACGATTCTCTTCACACCCTGCTATCTTTTAAGTATAAATTTCGATTTAATAGGGCAGCATCAACTATTTCAGTTAGCTTTTTATTATATTCTTATTTATGATGCTGTCAACTATTATAGGGAGAATCTAGCATGGGGGAAAAGAAAATGCCTATTGATGTGAAAAAAGTTGATACCAAAGAATTTGAGCTACCTGAAACGCTGTTTATTCGTGACGTTGACAACAAAGTCTTTCAAGGAATTGTCCTTGAATGCCTGAATCGCATTGAAGGCGTCACTTTGGTAGAGAGCACTTTCATCGACAGTATCTTTGGACGTAATACTACCGAAGGAGCGCGTGGCATCATAGCAGAGCAAGATAACAAGAATCACTCGGTAGGTATAAAAATTGAGGTGAACGTTTTTTACGGAATTTCTATCCCTGAAAAAGCGGAAGAAATACAAACGCTTGTTTCTGAGGAAATTACCCATCTTACCGGTTTACATGTCTCCTATATCCACGTGGTCTTTAAAAATGTGGTAACTGCCGATTCTAAGAAATCTCTTTCTCCCGCCACAACCCCTGTAAACTTGGTTAGCACCCAAGAAGACTATAGCGATGAGTTCTAAATTATGAACCAATTTTTTTATCCCTTGCTTACCTTTGCTATCTCTCTATTTTTTATAGTGCTTGGCTTACTAAGTATTTTGGTGCAAGCCTCCCGACATGTTCGTTCAGAATTTGTAGCCTTTATTGAGAGAGATCAGCTTTTTCTTTCACTATTTGGGATAGGATGTTTGGCGATCGGAGTTGCTATCATTTTTTACTTACGGACTAATTTAAAAAAAAGTTATTTAAAAATTAATTCCAAAGATAATCATGCTTATTTTTTAGACGAGAACATCTTCCAAGAATATATGCATGATTATTGGAAACAGCTCTTTCCTAAAGAAGAGGTTCCGAGCTCCATTCTTATTAAAAAAAATAAAGTAGTCATCACTGCCGATCTTCCTTATATTCCTTCTGCTAAACAAAAAGCATTGATGGCACGCATAAATGATGACGTGAAAGAGATGTTAGTTCGTTTGCTGGGCTATCAGCAGGAATATGTCCTTTCTTTAAGCTTTCAAAAAGAGATCCCCTAGTAATTTTCTAATACCTCTTAAAAATCTATGCGAGCTCAATTTCCTCTTTTTAATTCCCATCTAGAACTTGCCCACCTCTATTGGGAAAAATTAGTTCAAAAAGGCGACCTTGTTATTGATGCTACATGCGGGAATGGCCAAGATACGTTAATATTGGCACAATTGTGCGCGGACCCTAAAGGAGGATTAATCTATGCCTTAGACATTTTGCCAAGAGCAATAGAGCTTACTAGGAAGTATTTGCATGAAAAATTATCCTCCATTCATTTCCAACAAGTGCGCTTTATTTTAGGATGTCATTCTACCTTTCCTGAGGAGATTCTCTCTGAAAGTGTTAAATTGATTACTTATAATCTAGGATATTTACCAGGAGGTGGTGATAAAACGCTAACCACTACCGCAAAAACTACTATAGAAAGTATAAAAAAAGCTATGCTGCTGCTTCAACCGGGTGGAGCTATAAGCATTACACTTTATCCAGGCCATCCTGAAGGGCAATGTGAGGAGCAGAGTGTGCTATCTCTCGTGGAAAAACTAAGCCCCTTAGAGTGGAGCTGCAGTCATCATCAATGGATCAATCGACATAAAAAAAGCCCCCATTTACTCTTTATCCAAAAGCGTCTAGCTATATAGCTTCTCCTTTAACTTAAAACATCGATAAGCCAAAACCTGCTTACTTTTAAAACAGCTATTAACCTAGACGCCATGAGCCATCTATCTGATAAAAAAGCTTTTCCTGGGATTTTAAGATTTTTTAGGTAGGAAATGGTCAGCTGGGCCAAGAACAAGAAGAAAGGCGTTAAGGCTAATAGGCAAGCGTTGAGTAATAGAAAAAAACCATCTAAGATAGTTTAAAGCATACTTTTAACCCTCGAGGAAAATTTATGCCTAGGCTCTTATTTCAACAAGAAAAAGTATTTCTATCTGCATCTTACTTTGTAAATAGCCTAAAATTTTATATTGCGAATTTTTTCTCCGCCTGGTTAAATAAGAGGTCAGTCATTCAGAATGAGCGGAAAGTAGGCAAATATATAGCAACACTTTCCAGGGTTAAAAAAACTTTCTTATTTTCTAGACAAGATGAAAATGTTTAACTTTATCTCTCGTATTATACGACGATTTCGTTATCCCGTCTCCTTACCAGAAGATATTGCCCATGCTTTAGGGGTAGAGTTTTCGTATGGCTTGACTTTCGAGGAGTTTGTGACTCAACTGCAATGCCCTCAGTTAAGATCCACTCGCTTAAAAAAATATATGCCCCGCCAACAAGCTGAGGAGGCATTCAAATCCGCTCTTCGTATCGATCGTTTCTCTCAAAAAAGCTTATTTTCCTATTACTTTAATGAAGGCTGGATGGAGTTTATTTTACAATTTGATGAGCAGGGATGCTTACGCCGAGTTTACCTTCAACACAAGTATATTCCAGAAGAAATGGGGTTAGAAATTCTTCTCAGCACACAAAACTAAATTTTTCATTTTACTCATAAAATTACTTCTTCCTAGAGGGAGGAGCCCAGCCAAAGAAGCTACTGCGCTCCTTAAAAGATATCTAAGGTGATCGCTTAGAAAAGGGTGTGCAACAATTTTTCTGTAGAAGGTGAGCTCTTTTTCTTTTAACTTATTTTTAAGGTGTTTTTGCCCCTTTTTAGATTGTTTGCATCAATTTTAATGAGCCCCCCTTCATTGGAGTGAGGGGGCACGATTAAAATTTTATTCAGTACCTTAAAAGGTTGATTGGCAAAGCTTCCTCTTAAGGCTGGCTATCTATGTGTATATTTTGCATTCTATCAACCATGCCAAACAGCTCTTTATCGCTTTCTACCGAGCTTGTAAATGTGATTATCCCTATGGATAGGGTAATTTCAATTTAATCCTCATTTTGTTTTACGTCTATCCTTCCTAATTCCCTTCTTTTTTTTAATGAAAAAATTCATGTCTTTAGGCGAGGGTAAATTTTGTTAAGACTTGCTAGCTAGCAAGCTTGCTGTCTTGATTTTGTGGAGTAGAAGATTCAACTTGCAGCTGATCGTTAATATCAGTAACCCCTTGGATCGCACGTACTCTCCTCTCGACCTGTTGTCTATCATCTTCTGTTTCTACCGTACCAGACAAAATGGCAATACCTTTATAAAAGCGTATATTCACCAAAGGGTAATTTTTCTTTAAACGGTTATTTTTTAATGTTTCTTCGATCTTGTAATAGATTACGCTATTAGAGGCCTTATTTTGATAGCTATTGATCTGCTTACTTTTTATCTCTCTTTGGTTAGGATTTCCCTCTCGAGTAAAGCCCTGCTGTACACTGCTTTCCCAATCATTCTTCTTTTTATTCTCTCTCCTTGAGCTATTTTGCAAACTAAAATATTGGCTCCCCGGCGAAGTTTGAAGAGGGTAACCCGATGGAGCAGAAGCAGGATCCTCAAAATAAGAATTAGGAACAGGGCAATATTCCCCTCTGCATTGCCCGTAAGCCGAGCTCATTCCTGCAAGGATGACCACAGCACATGTATGAGAAAAAATAGAGAGAGAAATCTTCATAGCATCTCCTTAAAAATAGATAAATTATTGTTTTTGCTGATCCCTCTAGCCAATGTAGTGAGAGAGCTGCGAAGCCGGGCATTAAAAAATGAGGCAGAAAGGCGCCTATGTTAAAAATCTCTTTTTTTCTTGCTTTGCCTAGCTATTTAGGCTGCTAGTTCACCCTTTAATTCGTCCTTATTTTAAAGCAAGGTGGTGGGTAAAATGCACCTACGAATGTGAATCGAATAAACTTAAGCCACAGCGCCCATCTAGGGATAAAAGAGGCGTTATTTTGCAATATACCTAATCTAAAAAAATTGTAAATTATATTTTTTAATAATTCTTCACAAAAGCTTAGACTGATACTCTATTCGTCTCTTATTCAAATACTTATAGGATAGGGATAGGACAATCTAAAGGAAAATTGAAAAAGAGGAAGGAAAAAAGCTAAAGTTAACTTTTATAAGCTTTTTAATAGCATCCATCTTTTGAAATAGTTAAGGAGAGATTGACTTATTTTTTCTTTGAACGGGAAATTCCATTTTTTTAGAAATAATCAAAAGAAAATAAGCTATTGATTAATAATAGCTTATATTTATTGTCGGCGCTTTTTACTTGTGACTACATGCGCATGATTCTTTGGCAAAACTTTTGGTAACTCTATCTTTAAAGCCTCAAACATTTGTCTATTTTGGTGACGTGGTTCTGGAATTTGCTGAAAACCAGCCTAATTAATTTCTTGGCGCCTACAATTTTTAATAAAAAAACCTGAGCTTTTAATAATAAACTAATTATTTAAACTTATAAAAAAATGGAACTTCCGCTAAAAGTTTTTTTATTTCATTTTAGCTCACCCCAATTAAAAAATCACTTACGGCTATTTTACAATAGAAAACGCTGCCTTATTCTTTCTGCAATATCTTTCAAAGGATTTTCCGCTAATTCAAGCTGGATAAGCTGAGACAGCTGCCCGATTTCTGCAGGCAGCCTGGTGAGCTGGTTTTCTTTTAAGTCAAGCTCTTGCAGCTTAGACAGCTGCCCGATTTCTGCAGGAAGACGGGTGAGCTGGTTTTCTCTCAAGTCAAGCTCTTGCAGCTTAGATAACTGGCATATTTCTGGGGGTAAATAAGTCAAGCCCGCTTTAGATAAACCTAGCACAGTTGAGTCTTTCCAATTTTCTTCAATCCAATCTCTAAGTAGCTCTCCTTTTTTCTCTAGAGGCAAGTGCTTAATTTCTTCTCGGCTCAAGTATTCTTCCCCACCAGGAAGTTTTTTCCAAACTAAAAGGCGATTAATATTCAGCAGATAAGAGGAGTAGTTAGCTAAAGTAAAATATTTTTTTTCTTCAATCTTCCATTTAAATTCTAGAGGAGAAAGAGAACTAGCTAAAGTAAAGATTTGCCTAAAAATTGCATTTACTTTTGCTGTTTCCGAGAGGCTACTTTCTAGCTTATATATCCTATCTAAAATAAAAGCCTGCTTGTTAATATCTCCTTGGGAAACATGTACTTTACCTATTTGTTTATAAAGAGAAGACATTACTTCAGAAGCCAGCAGATGATGCCATCTTTTACAGGCGCTAAATAAGGAAGGAACTGCGCAAGCCTCTATGATAGGGAGTAGCAATTCATTGGGCAAGCTTTCAATAGAGGCTGAAGAGATAGAATGCATTTTATTTCCTTGAGTAGGGATAACTTTTCAGCATTATTATTTCTAAAGGCAATATAAAAAAATTAAAAAAGCAAGTCTAATTAGCTCGCCCCAAATTAAAAAGAACTTACGGCCATTCTACAATTGAAAACGCTGCCTTATTTTTTCTGGAATATCTTTCAAAGGATTTCCCGCTAATTCAAGCTGGATAAGCTGAGACAGCTGCCCGATTTCTGCAGGCAAACAGGTGAGCTGGTTCTGGTTTAAGTAAAGCCACCGCAGCTCAGACAGCTGTCCGATTCCTGTAGGCAAAGCGGTGAGCTGGTTTTGATTTAGTTCAAGTGTTTGCAGCCGAGACAGCTGCCCGATTTCTGCAGGAAGGCTGGTGAGCTGGTTTTGGTTTAAGTTAAGCTGTAGCAGCTGAGATAGCTGCCCGATTTCTACAGGCAGGCTGGTGAGCTGGTTCTGGTTTAAGTAAAGCCACCGCAGCTTAGACAGCTGCCCGATTTCTCCAGGCAGGCTGATGAGCTGGTTTTGATTTAAGTAAAGCACTTGCAGCTCAGACAGCTTCCCGATTTCTACAGGCAGAGCGGTGAGCTGGTTTCGATTTAAGTCAAGTCCTTGCAGCTGAGGCAATTGCCCGATTTCTGCAGGAAGGCTGGCAAGCTGGTTTTGATTTAAGTAAAGCCATCGCAGCTGAGACAGCTGCCCGATTTCTGCAGGAAGGGTGGTAAGCTGGTTTTGATTTAAGTAAAGCCAGCGCAGCTGAGATAGCTGCCCTATCTCTGCAGGCAGAGCGGTGAGCTGGTTTTGATTTAAGTAAAGCCTTTGCAGCTGAGACAGCTGTCCGATTTCTGCAGGCAGGCTGGTGAGCTGGTTTTGGCTTAAATCAAGCTCTTGCAGCTTAGACAGCTGTCCGATTTCTGCAGGCAGGGTGGTGAGCTGGTTTTGGCTTAAATCAAGCGTTTGCAGCTGAGACAATTGACCTATTTCTGCAGGCAGACTGGTGAGGTGGTTTTGATTTAAGTAAAGCACTTGCAGCTCAGACAGCTTCCCGATTTCTACAGGCAGACTGGTGAGCTGGTTTTGATTTAATTCAAGCCTTTGCAGCTCAGATAGCTTTTCGATTTCTACAGGCAGACTGGTGAGCTGGTTTTGATTTAATTCAAGCCTTTGCAGCTGAGACAGTTGCCCGATTTCTCCAGGCAGATTGGTGAGCCGGTTTTGATTTAAGCAAAGCCACAGCAGCTGAGAAAGTTGCCCGATTTCTGCAGGAAGGCGGGTGAGCTGGTTTTGTTTTAAGTTAAGCACTTGAAGCTGAGACAACTGGCATATTTCTGGGGGTAAATAAGTCAAGCCTGCGTTAGATAAATTTAGCGAAGTTAAGTCTTTACAATTTCCTTCAATCCAATCTCTAAGAAGATCTCCTTTTTTTTCTAGAGGCAAGAGCTTAATTTCTTCTCGGCTCAAGTATTCTTCTCCACCAGGAAGTTTTTTCCAAACTAAAAGGCGATTAATATTCAGCAGATAAGAAGAGTAATTAGCTAAAGTAAAATATTTTTTTTCTTCAGTCTTCCATTTAAATTCTACAGGAGAAAAAGAACTAGCTAAAGTAAAGATTTGCCTAAAAATTGCATTTACCTTTGCTGTTTCAGAAAGTCTACTTTCTAGCTTATAAATCCTATCTAAAATAAAAGCCTGCTCCTCAACATTTCCTTGGAAAACATGTATTTTACCTATTTGTTTACAAAGAGAAGGCATCACTTCAGAAGCCAGCAGATGATGCCATCTTTTACAGACGCCAAATAAGGAAGGAACTGCGCAAGCCTCTAAGATAGGGAGTAGCAATTCATTGGGCAAGCTTTCAATAGATGTCGATGAGATAGAATGCATCTTATTTCCTTGGTTAGTGATAACTAATCAGCATCTTATTTATTAAAGGCAATATAAAAAAATTAAAAAAGCAAGTCAAACCAATTTGTATCTTTATCAATGAAAAACAATTCGCAGATAATCTACCACGCTTTTATTTCAGATAGATCCAAGAAAAGGGTGGAGACCTTTCAAGCATTTAATAGCAGCCACAGTTTTTGGAGAGTAAGTGAAGCGGCAATCTTGGTTTGGCTAAAAGAATGAGATTGATTCTTTGCCTTATTTGAGAAAATAGCTCTTTTTTGGTGCAATTTTTTAATTCGTTTATCAAATGATGGAATACAATGCGCCTAGCTTCTTCCTGTCAAGAAAGGTTGTTCTCCCCCTAGCAATCTGCAGAAAAAGAGAGAAACTTCTTGTCATTATAAATGTGTAGGTTAGTTTAAGCTTACTTAAGTTGCGGGAAGGAAAGGAGATTACTTGTTTAAAGATAAGATGACTAAAAGTTTTTATTTCATTTTAGCTCACCCCAATTTAAAGATCACTTACGGCTATTCTAAATAGAAAACGCTGCCATATTCTGTCTGCAATATCTTCCAAAGGATTTTCTGCTAGTTCAAGCTTGGTAAGCCGAGACAGTTGCCCGATTTCTCCAGGCAGATTGGTGAGCCGGTTTTGATTTAAGTAAAGCCACCGCAGCTGAGAAAGTTGCCCGATTTCTACAGGCAGGCTGGTGAGCTGATTTTGATTCAAGTAAAGCTCTTCCAGCCGAGACAACCGTCCTATTTTTGCAGGCAGAGCGGTAAGCTGGTTTTGGTTTAATTCAAGCCATTGCAGCTCAGGCAGCTGTCCGATTTCTGCAGGCAGACTGGTGAGCTGATTTTGATTTAATTCAAGCCCTTGCAGCTGAGACAGTTGTCCGATTTCTGTAGGCAGAGCGACGAGCTGGTTTTGGCTTGAATTAAGCCTTTGCAGCTGAGACAGCTGTCCGATTTCTGCAGGCAGACTGGTGAGCTGGTTTTGATATAAGTCAAGGGTTTGCAGCTGAGACAATTGCCCGATTTCTGCAGGCAGACTGGTCAGCTGGTTTTGATTTAATTCAAGCCTTTGCAGCTGAGACAGCTGTCCGATTTCTGCAGGCAGTGCGGTAAGCTGGTTTTGATTTAATTCAAGCCTTTGCAGCTGAGACAGCTGCCCGATTTCAGCAGGCAGTGCGGTAAGCTGGTTTTCTCTTAAGCCAAGCTCTTGCAGTTCAGACAGCTGCCCGATTTCTGCAGGCAGGGCGGTGAGCTGGTTTTGATATAAGTCAAGGGTTTGCAGCTGAGATAACTGGCATATTTCTGGGGGTAAATAAGTCAAACCTACTTCAGATAAATCTAAATCTGTGAAGTTTTTACAATTTTCTTCAATCCAATCTCTAAGAAGCTCCCCTTGTTTTTCTAAAGGTAAATACTTGATTTTTTCTTGGCTTAAGTATTCCGCTCCCCCAGGAAGGTTTTTCCAAAGTAAAAGCCGATTAATATTTAAGAGATAAGAAGAGTAATTAGCCAGAGTAAAACACCTTTTTTCCTGGGTTTTCCATTTAAATTCTAGCTCCGCAGGAGCAAGGGCTTTAGCTAGAGTAAAGGCCTCCTTGAAGATTGCCTTAGCTTTTTCTCCTTCAGAAAGCCTATCATCCAGCTTATAAATCCTATCTAAAATAAAAGCCTGCTTGTTAATGTCCCCTTGGGAAACATGTACTTTACCTATTTGTTTATAAAGAGAAGGCATTACTTCAGAATCTAGCAGATGTTGCCATCTTTTAAAGACGCTAAATAAGGAAGGAGCTGCGCAAGCCTCTAAGATAGGGAGTAGCAATTCATTGGGCAAGCTCTCAATAGAGGCTGAAGAGATAGGATGCATTTTATTTCCTTGGGCAATGATAACTGCTTAGTATTTTTGTTTTTTAAAGACAATATAAAGAATTAAAAAAGCAAGTCAAACGAATTCGTATCCTTATCAATGAGTAACAACTCACAGGCAATCTACCACGCTTTTATTTCAGATAGATTTAAGGAAAGGGGGGGACTTCCAAGCATTCAGGAGCAGCCACAGGTTTTGGAGAGTAAGTGACGCGGCAATTTTGGTTTGGCTAAAAGAATGAGATTGATTCTTTGCCTTATTTGATAAAATGGCTCTTTTTGGGGCAATTTATTAATTGGTCTATCGAATGATGAAATACAATAGGCCTAGCTTCTTCCTGTCAAGAAAGGTTGTTCTCTTAGCCTAGCAATCTGCAGAAAAAGAGAGAAACTTCTTGCCATTATACCGGAAGTTCCATTTTTTTAGATACCACCAGTAGTAAACAATTTATTGATTGTTAACAGTTTATATTTGTTGCCGGCGCTTTTTCCTAGTGACTACATGCGCATGATTTTTTGGCAAAACTTTTGGTAACTCTATCTTTAAAGCCTCAAGCATTTGTCTATTTTGGGGACGTGGTTCTGAAATTTGCTGAAAGCCAGTCTAAGTAATTTTTTGGCGACTACAATTAAAAAAAACCTAAGCTTTTAATAATAAACAAATTACTCACTTTACCCTTATAAAAAAATGAAACTTCCGTTTAAACTTTTATTCATCCAAGCGAATGATCCTCTTGCCCAATGGCAGATGTGCCTAAAGGTTAAAATTCTCCGTAAGCTTTAAAAATAATTTCTTCAAATGACTTTACATATCCTTTAACATCAGCAAATTGCTCATATTGCTTTTTTGCATGATAAGACCACTCCTTATAAGTGGCTGGATTGGTTAACAAATGGCAAGCAAGCTGAATATATTCTTCTTTCTTTCCTGTATGCACAGCGCGATCGATTCCCATGAAAATCCCCCCATAGCGAGCTTGCTGAGGACCATTAACATCAAACATGGTGACGACAGGACAACCCGAAGCCATTGCATCTAAAATAGCCAAACAACTTCCCACCGGAAACTCATTTAAATATAGATGCATAGAGCGTGCATATTGACTGGGATTAGCCAAAGGCCCTAAATAATAGAAACGATTATCTACTCCATACTCCTTGAATATTTTTTTTATCCTTCCTAAATTGCTAATAGCTCCTATAGGGGCATAGACAGCCTGAGGGACTTTTTGAAGAATTTCAGCTATGGCATAACATAGCTCAGCTGTCAATCTTGTATCTAATTTAGTAGATATAGTAGTCATGACCAGGCAGTCTTCAGGTAATCCTAAAGATTTTTTTTCATAGGGCTGAGGGAGCCAGTTTTTTCGGACATCCAAAGCAAAAGGCAAAGCTACAACTTGCGTATGAATTTTCTTGTATAAGTCTTGGTAAATTTCTACAGCTGTATCTGTGCTAACAATAGCTAGGTCAAAGCCGGGATAAGTAGGCTGGCTACCATGCTCTAATAAAACCCTTAAAGGCACATCTACCATCTGTGTCGCCAGCGTATTAACCGTATCAGGACCATGGAAAACTGCTACATCTATTTTAGCCTCTTTGAGCAAAGAGCTTAAATGATGAGCTCTATGCAAATAAGTCGCCGGATTCTCATGGATAAGAGTAGAAACCCCTAAGGTTTGGAATTGACAAATTAGTGCTCGCCCTCTTTGCAAAGAAGAGGAAGAGGTATAAAAATTGTGAGGATATTCTAAAAGATTTTCAGCTAATATTTCTGTGCTTATTACTAGGAGTTCCATCTTTGAAGAATCATGATGAAGTACTAAATTCTGTAGTAAGCGTGTAGGAGCATGGCCTCCATAGGCAATTTGAGGAACAATATGAGCTACTTTTATTTTATCTTTTGCTAGGCGGGCTCTTACCGCTCTTTTTTTAGCTAGATCAGAGAGCAAAATTTGCATTTTATCCTGAACTTCAGGCCCCAGGGATTGGCTAGAAGAAGGCAAGCCCTTGTGAGTATCATGCCACCTGAGCTGTCCCTCTCGCATATGTAAAGCAGGTAGGCGACTAAAGCCCAAGCGGTCTTGTTGAATAGAGAACAATAGGCGCTTGGCAATTTCATACAGCCCATTACCTAGCGGGGTATCCACGTTAAATTCTGAGTAAGGTTGTAAAAAACAAGCTTGTAAAGCCTGCATCAACGCGGGAGCATACACCCGTAAATGAGAGGTAGGAATAAAAAAAATGGGGTAAAATTCTTTGCCCAAGAAATCTTTAAAATTTTGAGAGCTTATTTGCGCATGAGGGTAAAATTCTAAAATATAAATAAGATGATGAGCTTCCCCCGCCGCTTGTACAAAAGCTGGAAACTGCAGCATTTGAAAAAAAATAGCAAGGGAAGTAAAGGCAAAAACCGCGGGGCGTTCCTTAAATTTTTCCAAAAAACCTGTAAAATCTTCCTTTAATGGCTCAAAGAAAATCACAGCAATTCTATCTAAAGGCACATCTTCCAAAGAGGGGGGAAATAAAGAATATTGTAAAGGATACCAAGGATGAGCCTCCCCATATTGGCAATTAAGACTTGAAAGATAAGAAGACTTACGTTGGAGAAGGTTTTGCCATCCAGCGGCCATACGTAAATGAAATTCAAATAGAGTTTTAAAATTGTTGGGGACTAACCCTAAAATCTCTTTGATAGCTTCAGGGGATAAAGGTATCTTTCCTTGTTCAGCTTGAAAAATTTTTTCAAGGAAAGGAGGAGCATTTTTACCCAGGCTAGAATGTTCTTTTTCCTGGCAAGCAAACGAGAGAAGAAACAATAAGAAACTTTCTTCCACTTTTAAATCATTAATTTCTTTCTCATATAGGTGAGGATGGCTTTTCCGCAAATTATCTATAAGCAGTAATTGATATCTAGCTTCTAGGCTTTTACCAAAAACTGCTGCATCTACAAAATTGATTACCTGCTTTACCCATTCGTTGGCAGGTTGAAGGGTATCATAGCTAGGCTCTGGAGAGTAGATAATCTGGCTGACAGCAGCTACTAGGTCTCCCCGGCTATAAAATTCAAAAAATTTTTTTAGATATTCCTGCATTTTATACACACCATCGCTTGTTAGAAAAAATTTTTATATAACATGTAAAGGGCTTTATTAAAAAACTTAAATAGTAAATTAGCTTTTTGAAGAGGAGCTTTACTTGGAAGAACTAATGAAGCGATAATAACGTTCGGGCGAGAGGATACGTAAGGGTGAAAGAGCCATTTGACAAAAAGATTGCCTTGCAACAGAGCGCTTAGGGGTAGCAAATAAGACAAACATTACAGCGCTTAAGATGACTAAAGGATAAAATAAAAGGGCCATCACCCCTATCACAGTATCGCGCTGTTTGTTAATTTTTTTATCAGCATCATACCACATTAATAAAGCTTTTCTAGATAAAAATCGCACTTTTTGTTTGGGCACATTTTTAATGACTTCTCTTGGCTGATTAGAAAAGAAAGTTTCGATAAAAACTTCCTCCATCTTCCCCCATTGAGAAGGAAGCAAATTTTTTAAAGCCTTGAGCAAATCTTTAGGTCGCAAGGTTTTCATACTTAAAAAACTTTGGATTTGAAGAGAGGTAAGCTTCTTAAAAGTCTCTACCGCCATTCCTTGAGCCTCTCCTATTACCAAAGGACTTACGCTTCTTAAAGCCTCAAGGTTTAGATAAGGAAGGAAAAGTAAAAGATGCTGAGGAGCCACCCGCTGTACTTGGCCTCCATCTAATGCATTAATAATTTCTTGATCTAAAGTATATTCAGGCTGTAATAAAGCAATTTGCTTGGCTAAAAGATAGGGATAAAATTTTTTATCTAGGCGCAATAATGTCTGGCGACAAAAAATTTTCTTAACTTGCTCGACTGAAAGTTCTGCCAAACCTTCTTTAGACAGATGGCAAATTTGCTCTCCATCTATTAAAGTTTGGATTAAATGACGATGAGAGATCGATAATTTAGCGATCTGGGATAAATCAAGATAGGAGGCCAGCGAGGCATCAAGTAATTCTAGTTGGTCAATGTTTAAATAGGGCAAGGGACAGGGTTGATTAATTTGTAACACTTGCTCATTAGAAAAATAAGATGCTAACCGAGGATCCACTTCATTCACCCAAGCAGGATTCATCGCTTGAATAAACGCTTTGGCCTCAGGGAAAATTTTTTCTTCCAATAAATATTTTTTATAATCCTCAATTTTTAACAAATGCCAAGCATGAGGAGGCAATAAATGAAACTGCGAGGCATTCAAGAGATAATATTTAGCAGGCGCAACTTGTTGCAACTGTTCTAGCTGAGTTAAATGGGCTAGGCACTCATCAGGGATCAATTTTATACATTCTGGCAGAAGAGCTGGGGCCATACAGGGACGGACGGTTTTAGCAAAACCTTCTAAGCCTAAAAGATCAATTTTTAATATTTGATAAGATCTTTGTCGTTCTTTACTTAAGTTGACTAGCTCCTCGGGATTAATGCGCCCCAAATGCTCCTTAGGCAAGTAATTTAGTGCCTTTCCTTTTAACCAATAAACTTTCTCTGCGGGCACTTGGGCAATTTGCTCAGGCAGACTCAGATGACGCAAACGGTAATTAGGAACTAGCTTTACCTGTTCAGAGGTGACATGCTCAAACTCTTCGGCAGGCAAATAATCAAAAAAGCCAGCACGCTTAAGCATCCCCACTTGCTTACTAGAAAAGAAACGAGCAAAGTGCCAGGGTACTTGATTTAGCGCCTCTTGGTTTAAATGATCAATTTCTTGATTCAACCATTTTGTTTCCTCAGCTTTATTGTTAAAATGAAAAACTGGCACCTCTACAGGTTTTTGAGCTAAAATAGGATCTATAGCAAGTATTTGATTTTGAATGAGATCCCTTGCTGTTTTTAGGCTTAAGAAACGATACTTTAGCTCATAATTTTCCTTTTTTAACTCATTTTCTACTAAGCTGGGATAAGCACGCAAGTAACAAGCATTTCCATTAAAAAAATGGGCCCACCAAAGAGCCCGTTTTGTAATAGCTAGGCATTCTTGGGGAAGTATACTTTCTTCATTTAATAAGTGTCCTTCTAAGTTCAGTAACCAGCAATCCTTAAGCCGGTAATGCTTGATTTGCTGCCGCCAAAAAGCCGCTTCTTCAAGATCAATAAACAGGGGAAGAAAGTGGGTGCCTTTTTGAATTAAAAGAAGATGGGCGGCCTTTTTCTGGGCTTTATGAAAAACTGGAAGGTCTATCTCATGAGAGCGAGCCAAATTTTCTGTCAAAAAAAGATCGGAGGGAAAAATTTGGTAATAAGAAGCTTCATAGGGAATACGTTTAAGCAATTTGCGGAAAGTCGTTAAATGAGGAAACTTGTAATCTAAGCAGCTTTCAGGGTACTCCTTCAATTTTAACCAGGGAAGTGACTCAGCAACGGGTGCATCTACACGGACCGCATACTTTTGCACTTCCCTTAACGATTCTTTTTGAATTTCCACATTAACTTCTAGTTGAATTTCCTTTTGCTTTTGGACAAAAACTTGTGTCTCCCTATTAGATGAAGAACCTTTAAGAACATGCCAGGTTAAAGTATTTTCGGCCCATTTGACAATTTTTTCCGCTTTTTCTTCAATCTGTAGTAATTCTAGGGCCTCAAAATAAGGAAAACCCACTTTTTTGAAACGGCTATGGGTAGTATTAAAATACTCTTGAACAACTTTATAGGCAGGCATCCTTTCTTTTAAATCTAGAAAAAGATTAGCAGGGTCTTCTTTGAAAGAACTGTAGAAAAGCCACTCCATCGCTTGGAAAAGTTCAAGGCTTTCTAGCTCAAGTGTAGAATTCATCAATTCCTGCATGATTTTTTGAATAACAGCTGCGCAATAGATTTCTCGCACTTGCTGAAGAGCTGATTGCAATAATTGGCTTTTTTTTCCCTCACTTTGATTACGCAAGGCACAAGTAAAAAGTCTTTCTATTTCATAAAGAGCATGATGAGGAAAATTTTTAACGTTTTTAGTTAAAACTTCTCCTGCCATTTTATGGAAAATAATGTCTACATTTTGAGCATGAAAGAAATTACGAGCACGTAGAGTTCCTTGCAAAATAGTGCGCAATGTAGTGGATAAGGGATCAAAAGTCATCGCCACAAGAGCATTGGCTTTAAAAGGTATATCAGAGCCTATCGCTCTTAGCTCATCAAAATAGATGAAGACCCTTTCTAAAAGCACGCCTTGCTTTTCAAACTCTTCCCGGCGGGTCATTGCTAGCGCAATAGGTTCCTTAAGTTCTCTTTTTAAGAGAAAAAAATTTTCTTGCGCCCCCCTTTTGCATAAAAATACTACGCCGTCTATCTCCTCTTTTAAAGGTTGGAAATTCAAAATCTCTTCTGCTACTGCTTGGTTAGAATAGCGTTTTAGCATCCCGCTCGCATCAATTAAGGCTCTAAGACGGCTAGCAGCATCAGGCGTCCGTTTTATTAAAATAGCATTTAATATTTCATGAGGGGTTGCTTTGTCAATTTCTGAAAGAAAACTTTTTTGGCTAGCGATATCCTGGGTAAGCTTGACTAAAATACGCCCCTCGATCCCTTGCTCAAGAATACAGCTGTCTGCTATTTCTTTAGGAAAGGAATCTTTATTCCCTAATGTACCTGAGCAACCGATAAACTGCGCTCCCATGTGACTAAGCGCAGCGGGCCCACAACTTAATAAAGAGCTATGATAGCGCAAAAATTGGTCAGAAAACTCGGCATAAAAATCTATACATCGCTGGGGGCTTGCATTTATTTCTTGAAGAGTTGCTTGTAGTTGTTCTGATGACCATTCCTGATGCAATGCTAATCCAATGAGAGCTTTAAAGTGTTGAGCTTCAGCAGATTCTTCGGGTGCACAGTGGTAGATTTCAGAATAATACAGCGAAGCTTCCCGCATTTGATCCCGGTATTTCATTAGGCGCGCTATATCCACGCCCGCATTAATAGCTCCCTGGAAATAACAACAAGCGGTCACATAGATATTAGCAAATTCCGTATGGTTAGGAGCATCTACTCCTAAGTAAGGAATAATTTTGCCCTCCTCTGTAAAGCCATATCTTTGTTTAAACCCTTTAGCAAGAGCGAGCGGTAAAATTTCACTACACAATTCTTTTATTAAAGCAACTGCTCCTAAGGCCCGTTGAATGGAGCGTTGCGGCTGCCTTTTTAAAGCTTCTAAGCTTCGCAAGAATTCAAGATGGCGCTTAGCCTGTTTGCGCTCCTTTTTTTCTCTAATTTCTAACCTGTCTAAAAATTCAAGATCATCGTTAGCATTAATCCCTTTTAGCAGACGCGTATCTATTTTCTCCAAAATGTAATCTTGCAAGGATACTTTGAAAGAAGCGTGGCTCGTGGGAGAAATTAAAGGAAAAAGAGATGGGTATTCACTTATAAGCACTTTTACGAGCCTAGGAAAGACCTGCTCTTGTAGTGTTTGCCTGTCCACGCAGGCTTGATTATCTTCTAAAAGATTCAATAAAGGGGCAATTTTTGAATCGGTTGAAAGAACAACATAGATGGATTTAATGACCTCTAGGCTATCTTTTGAAATAGTAACTTCTAGTCCAGCGGGAAAATTAATCTCTTCCAAGCTGTTTAATATGGAATCTACCTCATCGACTAAAAAAAGACAGTGAGCTTTTATAAAATAAAGGATATGAGCGAGCTCTACAGCCCGTTTTAAAGTTAAAGGATCGCAGTTGCCAGGCTCTTTAAATGCTTTAACTTGATCGATCAATTCCTGTCGAAGAATAAGCAAAAAATTTGCTTTCATTAATATTAAATAATTTTTGTCTTTGGCATGTTGGAGCTGAGCTTTAAGGTAGTAAAGAATTTTAATAGAAGCTAAATCTTCACGATTAAAATCTAGATCTATCACATCTTGATGCAACCGCTTAAATTGAGTATTCATTAGATTGGACTTAAGAGAAGGATATTGGGAAGGGTGGGCTAAAAAAAGAGGCACGCGTGCGTTTTTTGAGGCTAACTTAGCAAGCTTTGCTAAGATCACACTAGTTTTTCCTCCTCCCATCATCATTTGAAAAACTGCGGCAGGACCATACTCTCCTAGATTTTCTGTAAAAATTTTTTCTATCAAGAGATGCAATAGTTGAGCTTGATCTTTACGCATGCGAAAACCTGAAATATGCTCAAAAAGCAAGGTTTCCAAATAGCTTTGATTATCTTGGGAATAGCTTTCAAAAGGATTTAAGAGCTCTCCAATTGCTTGCCATGCCTCCTGAGCAGCAGGTTCATCCTTCCAAGTTAGAGGATGATGGCTTTGAATATGAATGATAGAAAATAGATGATTTTTAACCGTTGCTATAATTTTATTGCTAATTTGCCATTCTAAATATTCCTGTATACATCTTTGTAAAGCTACTAGATCTTCTTCTAAAAAATAAGGATTGCGTTGTTGCAAAAAGGCTAGCTTTTGAGAGGATGTAGGAAAAAAAATGGTTTTAAGCCCATCTTCTAGCTCCATTTGAATTTTATCTTCATTAACCTCTTTTAATTTTGCGAAGATTAAAGCGTTTATTTCAGTAGGCCTTCGATTTAAAATTCGCACAATATTGTTTATCATCCCTACATCATTGCTTTCATGAGCATAAGTCGTAAGGATTTTATCAAGCTGTAAAATTGTTGGGAAATCAGGAAGTAGGTAGTGGTGAGCGTTGTTTTGAAGCTCGATCCCTTCGTACCATTCATGTCGATAAAAATCTAAATCATTTTTAAAAAAATCTTCTTCATTACCCTCTATTTTAAAAGGACAGGATTCTTTAGCAGGCAAAGAGGAATAAATAGTATAGTTATCAAAATCCTCTTTGATTGCTTGAATGATTTGAAAAGGAGAAATGCTTTTATACTTTGCAATTATCTGGCACACCTTGTAGGTAAAATCTAGGTCTTGAAAGATTGTTCCCCTCTTTATTTCCTCTTTTTTTTCTCCCTGACTAGATTGTTTTTGGATAAGAGTGGCTTCTAGTTGAAACGTGGGTAGAGTAGCTAGCAATTGCTCAAACCAGCTCTGCAGGTGCAAAGAATTTTCCGCATATTTCTTTGAGTTTAAAGAGGGCAAAAGAGGGGCTCGATCTTCTTTTTGTAAGGCTACTTTAAGAGAAATTTTGATAAAGTGAGGAATTTTTAAAGTCTCTAGCGTATAGACTAATTCCCACTTTTCTAATGGAGCAGTATAAAGGGAGGAAAGCTTAAGATAATGATAGGCAAAAGCTTTTACAGGATAAGGTTGGCCCGGTAATAAGACCATTTCTACAGGTCTTTCTATTCCTTCTATGAGCTCTAAGGTGATATCCATCGGAGCTTCCCCACCGCTTAAGACAGGATTTCTCCAACGAGCCAACAGGGACTTTTCCAAAATTTCGGCTGGCTTTTCAGTCATCACTATTTTGTGCCCTGTTCTTAGCTCCTGTTTACGATTTTCTAATAAAGCTTTGTTCTCTTGGCATGAATAAATCTTTAAATGCTCTTTGTCCTCAGCTATCCAAAGCTCTATTTCTAAACTTAACCTAAAGGCTGGGGGGACAGAAGAGAGATGGCTTAAATAATGCTCGTATACTTCACCCAGCGAGGTTAAAGGATTATTAAGAGGATCCCCTCTACCTTTTAGATCGATTCCTTGATCAATTAAAATCTTATAAGCGATTAATTTTACTGCCGCTGCGGTAGCTGAGTGATCACACGCATCTACTTGACTATCAATAAGCCATTTTAAGATCAATCTTTCCTGCTGGTCTAAGCGATGGTGAGGTCTAATAGAATGCAAAAATTTAAAAGCTTGATAATAATCTTTACCGAGAAGGGATAGATAGGCGGCAAATAAATTTTCTTTGGGGGTCTCAGGACAAAAGCCATATAAGTTCACTTTAATTTCTATTCCTTCCACGGCAAGCAATTGAGAAGGAGCCTCTATGCCCCCTTTTTCTACCATAGGATAGACAATAGAGGAATGCCTATCGGCAACATGGCGTTGGAAGGGTAAGATTAGAGAAGTTTCTTCGTCTGCACGCAGCAGGTCCCCATTCTTTCTCTTTATTTCGATCCCGTAAATCTTAAGAGAAGTGGATGTAAGTTTTATCCCATTTTCTCTATGAAAAACTGAAGGTGCATAAAAACAAGCCCCTAATTTACGATCAAGGCCTCCTTTTTCATAAAAGTCGGTGTCCTGGCGTTCAAAGACAAGGGGTCTTCCGTGCGGCATAAGTATATGGGGGAAAATCAAGCGGTCTCGATAGTCGAAGAGGATCCCATGAATATAACGAGCAGCGTAAGTATAATAATGCATGCCAAACGCTCCCGTGCACTTCTCTAGATTAGATAAAGATTCTTCCTCATTCTCTACTAGTTCAAGCCTCATGCCTTTTTCCGCGCCCTCTTGAAAGACAACAGCCCCTTGGTCATTTCTTAATAACCAAAGCTTATCTGGTTGAGCCTGATAATATCCTCTAGCGACTAAGTTTTCACAATTGATCCACCAAATGCTGTCTTGGCAAAGGGATATAGGTAAATGCAAGCACTTAGCCACTTGAGGAGGTGGCAGATAAAGATGCCATTGCCCTTCGAGCAAACGTTGTAAAGAAAGAGGGAAGCTTTCCTTGCTGCTTAGCCGATAAGTTCCGGTCAAAGGATCTGAAAGAATAATATAGGGATGGGATTTATCTACTTGCCAGACCCGCACACGATCAGAAAATAGACGTCTAAAATCTACAGATTTAAGAATAGCGGCAGGAATAGGTAGGTATTGACCTTTACGCGAAGATAAGCTGAGAAAATCAACATTCTTATTTTTTTGGATTTCTTGGATGAAGGCCGGCTGAGTCTTACTTAGTTCATTATAGTGGCGCCACATATGGTAACGCATATTATACCACCAAGCCCGTGTCATGGCATCCATGGCAATTCGTTCCTGCTCTAATTGCTTGTGTAGTTGGGGGCCTTGATCTAAATACTCCTTCCAAGCTTGCAAGGACAAGTTTTCTTTTTTCTCTAATTCTATCAGCTTTAGTAAAAGCATTCTTATATCTGCAGATTGCTGCTCAGGCATTTTGGTTTTCTGCAGACATGCTTTTAATCCTATTATCCATTGATCATGGAACGTTTTTAAGGTATAATTTATGCTTTCGCAACCAAGAGATAAAGATAGATCAGCTAAACGGATGGTAAGATTTAAAAGACATTTGCTCTCTTCGCTAAGGATACCCTTATTTAAATTCTTGGCAAAAATGGCGGTACAGCCTAAAAAATCTTTAAGAACAGTATTTAAAACTTGAGGGTAAAGCTTAAATTCCTCTAGTAAAGGAAATTTTTCTACTCCCTCTTTATCTATCACAATTTTAAAAAGATACCTTTCTAAAAAAAATCTAAAGCGATCAATTTTAAAATTTGAAATTTGGTACTTTAATTTGCTTAATAATTCCACAATCGTCAAGGTAGGTTCAGCAGCAGCTTCTTCAAATGTAAGGCTAAGATTGCTCATCTCTTCCTCTATAGCTACAAAACGCTTTAAAGTTTTATTTTGGTTTTCTCTCCACTTTTCTTTGGAAAATAAGTTTCTTTGATTAGCATCTAGTCTTATTCTTTTCTCCCTACCCTCCAAGTAAAAATCAAAGCGCTTTTGATGATTTTTAGCATAGGTGAGGTTAAAGCCTAAGCCTTGATGGAAAGTAACTATATTTTCGTGGCCTACATGATATCTAGATCTTTGATCGCTTAGAAGGTGAACATGCATAGCTATATTTACAAGTTTAGACAAAGCGTTAATCCAAGAATCGGCAAGATCTAGCTTATAGGGCAAATGGTTTTGAATCTTTACATTTACTAATTCGGCTAATAAGAGTTGCCTTGGAGTAACGGCTTGCAGGATATCTAAGTGGGCTCTTCTTTTTAGATGGTAATAATGCTGGTTAATCTCATTTTTGATCGCAGGATAAGCCTGTAAAATTTCTTCAGCAAAACAACCGTCAGCTGTATCGTCAAAGCTTTCCTTGCCTTTTTCAGGAAATAAAAAAACAGGCTTTATACCTTGGACATGCCACCCTTTGATAAAACTCAGTGTATCTAATCTATCCCTCCAGCAAGAATAGGACTCGCACTGAAAATAAGGGCTGGTAGTTAAAGCTAGATATCCCTTAAAAGCCGGTTTAAATTGATTCAGTACCTTTTGATCATCCAGCTTTTCACAAAGAACATAAGCAATGGCTAATAAGCGCACCCCACTATTTTGCAGAGAAGATAAAAAACGCCCCTGTTGGTGAAAGGCATGCTTAGCAAGTATTTCTGCAAAAAAAGATAATAGAGGTAAAGCCTTCCTACATTCCTGAATGGATAATCTCATCCACTCACTTTCAAGATGGGGTAAGGATAAATTCATCACTGCTGAAGTTACATAAGGGATAACCCACTCATAATCATAAGACTCAAAAAATTTTATTTTACCCTCAATATCTACCAGTCTATCAATGGCTCCTTTAGCTACATGCCCATCTATATTTATAGATAACTCCTTTGCCGAAGGTGGGTCTAGAGGAGAATGCAAGGTAGATTCCATAGAACTAAGATACTGTAGGCATTGTTGTGTACTTTTTTTGATAAGAAAAGGTTGATTGACTGCCAGCTTGCAGGACTTAAATCTATCCTCAGCGGGGATAAACTCGCGCAGCAATTGTTCGGATTCTTCCTTTAATTTTTCCACAGTGCCCACAGCAGCTTCATACAATCCATATAGATAGCGTAAAGAAAAACTATCTTTAAACTTTAATAGGTGGCGAGCCGAGGTAATTAAAGCCTTACTAAGGAGCCCTAATCTAGCATTTAAATTTTCGCTCCTACAAGCAAAGATAGATTTTCTAATCGCTAATACCAACACTAAACGGGAGATCACCATAAAGGCTTTATAGAGCTCTAAGGAGAACAGCGGTGACGGGCTTTGAGCTTCTATCCATCGATGAATGAATGCTGTCATTGCTTTTAGCTTATGCGCATGTGCTGAGTTGATTAGACGACTCTTAAACTGAGGATCAATCAAATAGGCATGCAAAGGCTCAAAAGCTACTAGGCAAGCATGCTCGTCAACATTGAGAGCTTGTGAAGTTTTCCATAAGATATCTGCATGAATAGCCACAGGCTGTTGAAAGTTAGGTCCTAACAAATCATCGCTAGGAACAGCGGCGTAATATCTTAAGGGATAAGCTTTTTCATAGCCGAAAGCATATTCTCCGAAGAACTTTCTACTATTTTTCTCTACGGTAAAAAGCTCTATATCGAATGTATCGTCTGCATTTTTGCGATAAAGAACTACATTTTCTAAACTTTGCCCCCAGGTGGTTTGATAAGTTAAAGGAAGTATAAAAATTTCATTTTCTTTTAAATGAAAAAGACGAGAAGTAATTTCCGAAGGGGTAAGGGTTAAATTGTCTAGCAACTTTTGAAAAGCATATAATAAATGTTCACAAATTTCTGGATCTAAAGCAGGCGCCAATTGGGGTAAAGCAGTTGCCAGAGCTATCCATATTTTTAATAGACTGTGAGGATCAATTTTGTTGGGGTTTTCTTCTGTTAATAAGGCTTCGGCTACTTCTTCAAAATTAGCTATTTTACTAATTTGCTCTGCCAGTTGATCATAAGCCTCATCTAAAAGCGGAGCTCTAGGATGAGTTTGAAGAGAAAGGCTAGAAATTTCGTTATCAAAAATTTTCTGTTCTTTTAAAAAGCTTTTAAGCACATGCGTAGCATTCATTCGTCAGTAAATACTCTCCCTCATTTTGCATTAAGCATAAAAGTTAAAATAGTTTATAAAAAATTATTAACTCTAACTTGATGTTTGTTAGGCCTCGCTATATACGATCTTATGAATAGCACTAATATAAACTTCTAATTGGTCAAAATAGGGACTAAAATCTAAATAAAAATCAATATCACAAACGCTAAGGTGGCGATTTTTAAAAAATTCGCTTCTCTTCAGCTGTCTCACAAAGTTAAAAAATTTTAGATCGTAAAATTTTGCATTTATCAAAGGTTCGATATCTACAAGCTTGTATATAAAATCTCTAAAAATTGCTTGCTCACTATAAAATGATAGTCGCTTAAATGCATGGAGAGTAGGAGCTGCCTTTAATAGCTTTTTAGCTTGATGATTTTTGGCTTTTTGCTTATCAATTTCATGTAGGCAAGCATTCTTAGCAGCTCTCATTATATTCTTATCCTCTAACAGCTTTTTTAAGGCCTCCAAGGTTTCTTTAGTTTTAGCAAAGAAAAACAACCTAATGAAAGTATATCCTACCTCGTTGGAATGAATGGCTGCCTCTAGCTCTTCTGTATACCCTTTTTCTACCAAGATATCTTTTAGAAATATACCGAGAGTATAGTAAACCTCGTAGGTGGGCCCTTGTAGATCTGCAGCTAGGTTCCTCTCTAACTGATCTTGGATAAAGACAAAGTCTTGAAACATCTGCCAAATGCTGCTTTTCAGTTCTCTATCAACCTCTATTTTTTCGTGCATAGAGGCTAAACATTCGCTATAAATTTTTGCTTTAGCCTTATATAAATCTTGGAACTGCGGGGAATAATACTCCCCTAAAGCCAGCATTTCCTGAGCAAAATTAAATAAATCAACTTTTCCATGAATCGAAATTAGCCATTCCACGGGAGAAAAAAGCTCCGTGTAAGATTGTTGGAATTCTTCAAATTTTTTATGGTAAATTGTTCTTTGCTCAGATGAAGTGTTTTTAACATGCTCAATAGCTCTTTGAAAAGCAGCCATTAAATGAGCATCTTCTAAGAAAGGGGAAAGAAGCCGAATAAATTGGCAACAATCCTGCTGCTCTGCATATAAATTTAAAAACTTTTCTAGAGCAATAGCTATCTCTTTGCTCTCTTCATACAGATGATCTAAAAAACAGGCTCGCTTACGTTTAATTAATTCCTCAACCCCTTGCTGAAGATGTTTATACTCCTTCGCCTGGTCTATTAAACTTTTATAAATTTTTTCCAAAGGAATAACTTGATTATTCGCTATATCACTAGCAGAAGATTTACTTTCTAAAGGAACTGCTCTAAATTCGAGGGCTGGAGCAAGGTCAAATAAAGGCTGTTGGACTAAAGAAGGATTGTCATTAACTTCTAAGCTACTTTTTTTACAATAATGAATAAATTTTCTTTTTTTTAGATTAGCAAAATCAACCTGCGCTTCTTGGTTACATTTATAGCAAAAAAGATACCCGCCTAGGGTACAGATAATTTTTATAGCTATTTGGGCAGCAATTTTTATAAACTGCCAGCGGGTCATGTCACTTTCATACTTAAAATAGCGGTCATCTTCCGATGCTATTAAAGTCCCCTCATCATTGCCTAGAGCTGAATCAGGATGATAGTACACCGTTAAAGACATCTCTCACCTAAACTTAAGCAGATCGGGGAAAGGAGCTTAACAGCGCATTTGTTTATCATTATAAAGCCCCCTCAAGCACTGAAATTAATTTAGCAAATTGTATGTTCTTTCCTTGAGTACTCAATAGATTGACCTTTACAGGATTAGCCTTATAGATAGCAAGAAGAAAACTACACGCTTTAAGATGTAAAAGCTTGCCACTCCTTAAGATCGAGGGCTAATCATCATGCCCCTTACCAATAGCTTTTTTAAGCAAACGTTTTTTTAAAAGGCAAACTGCCCGTCGCTTTATTCTCTTTTTTCCCATTAACTTATAAAAATTGCAGGTAGCAAAGCGAGCAAAGTCTAACAAAAAAAGTATAGGGTTTTAGAGGGCATATTTCTTTCCTCATAAGCTTTAAGCCTGGCATGTTCTATGCTTACGCTAGTAAGTATTTCCTACTAGTTGTAAGGGATTTTCCGCACTAAAATTTATTATCCTATAAGTAAAAGCTGCAGCCTTTCTTTACCTTTAATAAAAAGCCAAAAACAAAGTAAAAATGCTTTTTCTTTAGCTTAACAAGTTGATCTTTTTCATCAATCAGGGGCATTTCCGGTAGCTGTTTTCTTTAAATAAATTTGAGGTGTATAACATTGAGGCGAATAGAGGCACCAATCATCTTCCTCTAAGCTATCATTAATGGGGTTGGATTTTAAAGCGTCTAACTTCCTCAGAATTTCAGGGATTTTCTCCCTGGCAGCACGCCTTCCCGCTTCATAAATCTGGTCTCTTAAATGATCACTAAAAGTACCAATATCGCAAGTTTTAGGACGGATAATTACATCCGCATGATGGCAGCAGGTCTCATTTTGCCACATAAAGGCTATCTCTGCGCTACGGGTGGCTACTTCAAAAAGATTGGTGGGAAAAGTACGGGGCAAAAGTTCACAAAGATCTACCGCGATGATAAGCTCAGCTCCTATATCAAACGCCACCTCTACCGGAACTGGATTGACCACACCCCCGTCCACTAGTATACGTCCTAGGTGTTCCTGGGGTATAAATATAAAAGGAATCGAGCAAGAGGCTTGGACGGCTTTTTCAACATCTCCCGAACCTATGGGAATCAATTCTCCAGAATTTAAGTCACTAGCCACTATTACTAAAGGGATTTTCAGCTCTTCAAAGGTTTCTGATTTTAAATATTTATTTAAAACTTTACTTAACGACCGACCCTGACAAAGACCATAACGGCATTGCCATAGGTCGAAATCTAACAAAGAAGCTGCCTTTAAGTTCCAAACGGCTTCTTTAATATATTTAGCACAAGGATTATCCGCATATAAAGCACCTACGATACTGCCTGCACTACATCCGACTATTAGATCCACCGATATTCCTGCAGCTTCAAGTTCTTCAATAACCCCTACATGGGCCATACCACGTACGCCCCCACTTCCTAGAACTAATGCAACACGAATTTTTTTAGGGACATAAAATGAAGGGAGAGAAGGAGGATTTACAGTCGGAACGAGACGATGAGAGTAACGGCACCCGCTCAAAGAAAAGAGTAAGAAAAAGAATATCAAAGCAGTAAAGAATCTAAAAAAATTCAGACTCCAGCATTTTTTTTCAAGCGGAACAAGTGTTTTAATAGGAAATTTCATTATTTCTCATCTGCAGGGTTTACATGGCTCTTTTTTGCCTTAGCACTGCGTATAAATAGTAAAAGAAAAATTTTATAGTCAACAAAAAAAATCTTTTATCAAAAAAAGATTTTTTACTCATTCATCCTTCCTGGAAAAGCAGTGAAATGTTTAGTCGGCCACTCAAGCTTGCCTAGATGTACCAAAGGTGTTATTACATTTAAGAGCTTAAGTGGGTGGATCATTCCCGAAATTTAAGAATTTAAAAAAACAAGGCTTTTAGCTTAAGCGAGCAGTTAATTCCTTGCTAGATCTTTTTAATACTCATTGGATAAAAAGAAATTTATATGAAAGATAGCCTTTTACTATTCAATAAGCTTAAAGATATAGGGAAGAAGAAATAAAAAAATCCAAGTTAAATAAATTTTCTTTGCGTTCTAAGGCGTAAAGAATTTAGCTTTTACCTATTTTCTAAAGGCAAAAACATAGGCTACCTGGCTCTTATTGAAAACATTCAGAAACAATGTGAAAGCCGTACAACGGATCATTAAGTACCAGGAGCGGCGATAGAATTTATCAACCGATGCTGGAGACTATGTTGAAGAGTAAAAATAGCAAAGATGCAAACATTTATGATCTACACAGCTGCTTTAAAGGGTAAATTTATTATCAGATTCTTTCATCTTTTCTAACAATATAAAGTAAAATATCTCCTTGCTGTAAAATAGTAGGAGAAAGAGGATTTAAAATATGCTTCCCATTTCTTTCTAAACCTACAATAAGTCCTTTTATATGCTGCTTAACTGTAGAACTTGAGATAGGCAAATGAAGAAGACTGGGGTTTGCATCGACATACATCTTTTGAATTTCCATAGCTGGCGACTCCTCCAACTCCGCAAACTCTTCGATATGTTGCATCGATAAATTGAATCGGTTAATTTCCTCATTTTCTCCCAAAATGACTAATTCATCCTCTGGTAAAATTCGCTCTTGAGCATTAGGTAACCAAATCGTCTTTAGGCGCCTTTGGATGGCCACCACATTAATTCCAAACGATGGACGCAAGCGACATTCCTCTAAACTTTGGCCAATAAAAGGAAAATGCTCTTTAGCTTTGATTTTTACCAAGGTACTATCCCACGGAGCTAAGCCTTGTAAGAGAGTCTCATCTAGCTCATGTTTGCAAGTCAAATTATTAATCAGGCTATTTTCCAACCATGTGTAACACCTCTTAAGAGGTTGAAAAAACAGGGTAAAGTAAATAGAGAGCACAATGCCTAGCGGAACAGTTATCCAGGGAAAGGAAAGGTATAGACAAGACAACATACCCAATTCAACGCCAGTAATGCCCCAGAGCAATATCTGTAACAAGCAGGCTTTTTTGTTGGCTTTTGAAGAGGGATAGGTAAATAACATTGCCCAAATAAAAGGAGAGGCTAGTATGTAGAGCATCAACCAAAAGATAAACTGAAAAGGCCATTGTTGATCTACTACAGGAAGAAAGCGAGGAATAATCACTTGGGCACTTATTGTCGCTAAGATAGCCACAATAATAGCATTGACAGTGAAGCGTACGATCTTTTTTTCCTCCATCCCCTTGGGCCCTAAGTGGCCCCTTACAATAGGAATAATCCAAGCATGATATTTTTTCAATAGCATGGCCCCCTTCTGAGGCACAGAGTTTTCAACACGATAGCTAATCTGCAGGCCAAGCTTTATCAAATAAGGGGTAGCAAAAGTGGTAATCGCTGAAATAGCGACCACGATAGGATACAAAGATCCATCGGTAGCTACCAATGAACTTCCTAATCCAACAATGATAAATGAAAACTCTCCTATTTGAGCCATACTAAAGCCGATTCTTATTGAATCCGAAATCCTTTGCCCTGCTAATAGCGCTCCTAAGCCGCTAGTTAAAAGCTTGCCAGCGATAGTTATTAAAGAGAGGATGAGAATAGAAGGCCAATATTTCATAATCAATAGCGGATCAATTAACATTCCTACCGATACAAAAAATACTGCAGCAAATATATCACGGATGGGTAAGGTCAATTTTTCAATTTTATTGGCTAAAGGTGTTTCGGCTAAAATAGAGCCCATAATAAAGGCCCCTAATGCGGCCGAATAGTTAAAGTAAACGGCTGCAGAGCTAAGGAAAAGACATAATCCTACAGAGATAATGGTCAAAGTCTCGGCAGTAATATAATTTTGTATTTTCCGCATAATATAGGGCAAAGCAAGATAGCCTACAAGAAACCAACTGGTAATTACCTGCAAAAGCTTTAAGGAGGTTGATACTATCTGAGTGGATAGAACTTCAACAGGAGCCCCTAAGGTTGAAACATATACTAGCAATAAGATAGCTAGCAAATCCTCCATTAGAAGCACCCCAACCATTAGCTCAGCAAATGAAAACCTTTTTAGATTAAATTCTTCTAGAGCTTTGACAATGATTGTAGTGGAAGAAATCGATAAAGCAGCGCCTAACAAAAGGCATTCATAGGGAGACCAACCAAGCATTTTGCCTGCAAAAAAACCGAGGATAAACATTAAGACTACTTCAAATAAGCCTATAATAACCGCCGATAGCCCGAGTCGTCTTAATTTACCGAAAGTAAATTCTAATCCTAGTGAAAACATCAAAAAGATGATGCCAAGTTCAGCGAGTAATTTAATTTCAAACTCATCGTCGATTAAGGAAAAGGGAGGAGTGTAAGGACCGATAATAATACCTGCTATCAGATAACCTAGGACAGTAGGCTGCTTAATCTTTTGAAAAAGTACAGTCATTATGCCCGCTATGCATAATACTACTGCTAGATCTTCTATAAGAGGTGTTTGATGCATAGTCACCTAATTTGATAATCTATTGGCCATTCTACCTATTTCATAAGAGTAATCAAATGAAAAATATTATTTCTTTTTCATGCATCGATAAATCTTTTCTATTCACCCATTGTATATTTTGCTTTCCTAGATAAGTGAGGTTAGAGTTGGTTGTTGCTAAGCTTTTCAATCTTTTAATTCTTAAAAAATTAGAGAAGATAAAATCAAAAAAATGGAGCAAAGTATTAGCTTAAAGCTTAATAAAGCTTAAAGAAAAGGATAAAAAAATTTAAAAAGGCTGACATACAAAGATCTTATAAAAAAGCCAAAGGAGAAAGATATTAAGACTTCTTGAACTATTTCTACGTAAGATTAACTTATTCCTATATGAAAGATAACTCTCTTTTCTATGACGATTAAATAAGCCATGAGGAGGGTGAAATCTGTTAACGGTATATTTAAAGGGTCATGGCAACTTATAAGAAATTAATTAAACAAGCAACACGGGCCGGAAAAATTTCACCTTCTCGTGATGAAATTTATCCATAAAAACACTCTCTTTTTAAAACGAGCTTAAAAAACTTTATCCTAACCGTTAACTTTATTTTTTTACTTTCTTACCCCTGTTCTGTGTGCTTTTAAGCAGCTAACATTTTTATTTATGAATGATCTTAAAAATTGTGCTTATAAAACAATTACCTTAGCGAAGAGAAAAAAAGCATACTAAGCGATTAGCTTATTAAGAGCTAATTCACTGTAAATTGAGGTTCTTAAAGCTTGCTCTTCATCAGTAGGCGGCTATATAAGATTCCCGCTAGAAGTCCACCTATTATAGGCCCTATCCAGTAGACATATTGATAAGCCCATTCGCCTGATATCAGAGCTGGGCCAAAAGCTCTAGCAGGATTCATGGCAGCACCTGTTATTCCTCCTCCCATCAATATGCCACATAAGATAAAACCCCCGATCGCAAGCCCACTCATGCCTTTAGAATCCCCTCGTGTGTCTACAACCGTTCCATACACCACTAGCACAAGTAGAAAAGTCAATATAGCTTCAGTAAAAATTCCTACGAAACTAGATAAGCTAGTCTCTATAACAGGAGTTCCTAACTTAGCCATAGAAATAGTAGTGGCAGGAAATACCCACTGTAAAGCAAAAGCTCCTACAATAGCGCCTAAAAGTTGAGCGACTATTTCAGCAAAGGTAAGAATTGTACTTTGCTGGCCACTAGCCCACACTGCCACACTCACTGCGGGATTGAACTTTCCTCCCGAAATGTGTGCCAATGCTGATATCATGACTGCAATAGCAAGGCCATGAGCAACAGCGATTCCTAACAACCCCACTCCCCCATGGGTCATCTCATTTAAGCAAATGGATCCAGCACCAATAAAGATGAGAGTAAACGTGCCGATAAACTCTGCTAACAACCAAGCTATATTCATATCCCCCTCCGCTTTCAACTATTAGTAAGAAAAAAACCGCTACATTTTGCTAATCAACAAGTAAAATTTATAAGCTTTTTATCCACGAGCACTTATATACATAATAAAATCAGCAAATAATCTCAAGGCTTTTGGAAAAGAAAATATTTGAGGAATGTTTTTTATAAAAAATTATTCACAAAATAAGTGAGAGAAAAAAGGATCTGCCGCCCTTACCAGCAGGAAAAAGAGATTTCTTTAGCCTTTTTCTTGCAGCCTCTCTCGTTTATCTCCTTAAGAAAGATCATAGCTTTATTGTTGAATGATGAGGTGGGATAAGCTACGTTAATTGAATATCTAGCTTATCTATCTCAAAAGTTTCCCCTATCAGCCCTAGGTCAAAAACCATTTCTTGCAAGGCTTCATGGTTTTCATAAACTTTTTGAGGGCAAGAAAAATGGAGATGAATTTCAGAGAAAAAAATCTCAAACTCGGTATGCATAAGTTGATGCGGATAAGGGAATTTAAAAGAATAAAGCTGAGTCAGTATAGCCTCATTCTCAACAATCCCATCCCTTCTTAGATATTTAAATTCGCATGCTTGCTGGTTAAAAACCACATAAATTTGATTTTTTTCTTCCTTGGTGGAGAGCCGAGGAGTTTTAAGAGATAGTTTTTGCTGACGGAATTTGCTTCGCCTCGTGTTTAACATAACATTGCTAATCAAATAAACAAGATTCTGTTGAAGAAAGTTATAACTAATTTTTAAATAAATTAAAGCTTTATCAAGTGAGACCTTTTTGCCAAAGTTTTCTTCTACTTCCTTATTTAGCTCTTCCCTATCTAGAAGGTGTAAATTTATAAGCACCTCATAAGCTTTTTGTAGATCAGAAAGTAGGCTTTTTTCTTCTGAATAGAGGTTTTTTAGCCTCTCGATAAGAAATTTAAATAAGTGAGGATTACCAAAGAAACGAGTACTGAATATTTCTAATAAAGAGTAGAAGCGTTCGGCAGCTGTCTTTCCTGCTATAGCAAGGGTTTGGCCTTCCTCATATAAATGGATAATGTTATCCTCTTCTACCAAAATACGTTCAATATCACTAAAATTTTTTAAAGGGTTTGTTACTAAATTATCGATCACCCTCTCTTTTAAATCTTGCTTGGAAGAGACCTCGCTTTCTCTTAATTTTAAGTTTTCAAGTAATTTTAAATGAATAAATTCTAATTGGGGATTTAGCTGCTTCTCTAGGTGCTCTTCAATCAAGCTAAGAGTTCTAACTAATATTTTTCCTATCAACTTTAAAGGCGTAGTATTGATGGTGGATAAAAGTGAAGTTGCATTTTCCTTTATTAAATAGACAATTTTTTCGGCAAACGTTCCCTTCAAGCACTCTTCCATTCCCAACATGGGATCAAAAGTCTTAATATGTTGGCTAATTTTTAGTAAAGTGGCTTTATGTGCTTCTAAAGCAAATTTCAATTGCTTTAGGTAAAGATAATCGTTGGAAATTTTTGCATATTCTAGGGTTTCCCTGGATTCTATGCTTATCTCCTCTTTCTTCCTCAAGGTAATATTTAAAGAGGAAAGGGAAGAGAAAGATGTACTTGGCTTCACCTCGGGTGAAAAGGAGATACTTCGGGGAGGAGACGAAGAATGATTTATTTTAGCAGTTCCCTCTGCCCTAAAAGATTGTATTCTTTCTTGTATGAGATAACTTTTTTTTTCAAGTCGGGTGATATTATTAAATAACTCTGCTGTATGAGGGGCATATTTTTTAATAATTTTTTTATTACGTTCAGTCATCAGCTCTGAATCCAAAAAGATTTTATCCTTTAAAAATTTTTGGACCAAATTTAAAAGCCTCGTTTCATGCTGGGAATCCCATAGGGGGAAAGCCTTGTCTGCTGCAAAGGCGGAAAACTTCTCAGATTCCCCACAAAATTTTTCTAAAGCCAACTTTAAAGTTTTTTCCGCTTCTTTTAAGCCTTCCGAATAATATATCTTTTCTTCAGAGGCTTTTATAGCCTCGTAGCCTAGTAAACGTAAAGATAGCAAAACAGCATGCAAAGGGAGATTCCTAGCTTCTTTTAAAGAAATTATACTTTCCTCGCTTTTAAAAAAATCATAAATGTTTATGCCCTCAGGATTAGGTAAAAAATTTTTTATACAATCACTCGAGCCGGATGAATTACTTGGAGAATAGGTACTTAGCTCAAAGCTAGTAGAAGAGTTTAACCTAGGCGCTAAAGAGGCTGGATCCCAACACACGTTATTCAGGAGCGGGCGAGAAGGCAGTGGATTTTTTAAAGAAGATTTTTCTTCCTTCTCTTTCTCTTTAGAAGTTAAACGTTCTTTTTCTAAGTTACGCTTCCGTACACTAGCTGTTATTTTTTTCTTAGTCTCCCCTTTTTCTTGTTCTTTAGGCGGCGTAAAAAGAGTGATAAGATCTTGTACCGACCGATGTTTTCCTTTGGTAGAACCAAGAGCATCAAAATCTTTGCTGGTAAGATTATTTTCTTGGCTTTTATGTGTAGAATGAGGAATAGTATTCATCTAGCGCTCTCTTTTTAAATTCATTTTATATATGCTTAATTTTCATGTTATATACAAGTAATTTATCTTTATAACAAAATGAATACCTAAGAATAAAACATTTAAAGAATTTTTTATCCCCTGAATTTGAATGAAAAAAGATTTAACTAACCCACAAGAACGCTCAAGATGTGCTTGGGTGCCCAAAGATCATCAACTTTATGAAGAATATCACGATAATGAATGGGGTGTCGCCGTCCATGACGATCTTAAGCATTTCGAGTTTTTAGTTTTAGAGAGTGCCCAAGCCGGTCTCAGTTGGGAGACGATCCTTAAGCGCCGTCTAAATTATGCCAAAGCCTTTGCTAATTTTAACTGGCTAGAAGTAGCTAAGTTCACTCAGGAGCAAGTAGAAGATCTAATGAAAAATCCAGGGATTATCAAAAATCGTTTAAAAATTCATGCGACCATCCACAACGCTCAAAGATTCATGGAGGTACGTGAAGAATTTGGGACCTTTGATGCTTACGTTTGGCAATTTGTAGGAGGGAAAACTAAGAATAATTACCGGAAAAGTATCAAAGAAGTTCCTGCTGAGACAGAAGAGTCACGAGCCCTGAGTAAGGATTTACGCCGCCGGAATTTCAAATTTGTAGGCCCTACTATCATGTATGCTTATATGCAAGCAGTGGGTATGGTTAACGATCATACACAAGACTGCTTTTGCTATGTCCATGAAACTTAATCGTTGCGTATTAATAGACGAGGAATAAAAAGTTTTATCTGCTATGCCTTGTTTCTTAGCTTTTTCTTTGCTTTGGTAGTTTCTTATGTCAATCTTTATGAAGCTTTCCATTTAGTTAACAATAGATCAGGATTGTATGCAATTTTAGCTTGTCTAAGAGTAGGAATCCCTAAATCTTGCTCCAAGTTGATCCACTGCACACTCTCAGGTAGGTTTAATGCAAAATCTCGATAAAGATAGGGTGTCGCCCCTTTAGTTGTGGTTAAAGCTTTGGTGAAATGCAATAAAGCTGTCTTTGGAGTCAGAAGTTCACCCAGCGTAAATCCAAAAGCTTGGCCATCAGCATATGCTATTCTTCCAAAAAGATGGAGCTTTGAGATTAACGTTAATGCTTCTAAACAAGAGTCGTAGTCGGTTGTTTCTTTAGAATCTTTCCTTTGCGATTGCCATTTCTCCAGTAGCTCCAAAGCCTCTTGTATGTTTTCCTCTTTAATTTCTTTAGATTCAAGAAAACATTTATTTTCTAGCTGATTTAATAAATTTCTTCGGCTGCTTAATTTTCTACCCTGTAAGGTTTGCAGTTTGGATTTGCGAAAAAGATAGTCTGTATCGGCTCGGCAGGAGGCCAAAGACATATTCATCTTTTGACACTCTTCTGCCCAAGCATCCGGCAGAGGAAAAAAACTGCAGATGCAGCCTGGCACAAGCTGGGAAAGTTTAAATTTTACTTGCTTAGGAGGCACACTAGGAATGACAAAACACTCATTATTCTGCCATCTTCCTTGAAGGCAGGGAGTTGAGCATTCCACAAACTGATAAGCATATTTTTTTCGGAATAAAAAAGCATTGGCAAAGCTATACTCGGCAAAACGCAAGTCATAGGTTACACATAGATCTCGCCAAGCCGGCGAGAGAAGAGGCTGATGCTCTAATGCAAGGGGTCTTATAATCATTCGACAGACTGAGGCTGAAATTGATACATTCTAAGGCTTAAAATTTTCCATTGCTCTTTATTCTTTATTAAAATATACACGGCATGCTGCAAAATCGAGTTAAGAGGATCATTTTTATCCCCTTTATTCAATCTGACTGTGCTATCGACTATTACAAGCTCAAGATTTAATAAACGAGCCGCATCTAGCGATTGACTAATCGTACTTTTTCCGTAAAAACCAAGCTTTCCAGATTCAAAGTGCTTCTCAAGTTGGGTAGGATTCATGATCCAGCGTCCCTGGGGAGTCATAAAATCTCCTTGGGTACTCCATAAAGACATTAAAGCTTTTGTGTTATGCGTATTCCAAGCAACATCAAAAGAATGTAAAAAATTGTTAATCTCCGTAGAAGCAAGAGGCAATTCATTCTGAGCAAATAAAGAGGTACTCGCCCATAGGAATAAGCTAAATAAAAAGCGTGCCATCAGTTCCTCCCTTTTTGTTTACCTTATATTTTAAAATTTATATTCGCAATCAGAAAGGTGTGGATAATAAATTTTTTATTACTTTAGCTATTTTAGTCTCCTTCCTTGCAGGGGATAATTAAGCCTAAGTCACATGCAACTTTAATAGTCACCCACTTTTATATTTGCGAGTTAAAGGTCATTTTTCCAACTATTTCCTTATCCCATACCTCATGTTAACCAAAAAAGTAGGATAGGTGGCGCCTGGTGCCAAAAGTCATATCCACAAAATATTGCCAGTAAGCATTTTCTACCCATCGCTACACTACATTTTCATCAGAAATTTTTTACATGGGTTACAAGGCAAGAAGCCCTACAACAAGGATAGTGAAAAAGAAGCCAAAGCCTTTATTAAGCTCCTACAGCAAGAGTTTTCATGTCCAAGCGATGCTAAACGCCAATTAGATAAGTTTGTAAAAAAACTTAAATATATGCTAAGCAACAACCTTCTATATCTAGCTATCGCCTACAAAGCACAGTAGCTTGCTCTTTGCTTAACAGCCCCCCCCCCGGGTGATAAGGATTCGAATTGATTTGACTTGCTTTTTAATTTTTTTATATTGTCTTTAAAAAATAAAAATACTGAAAAAGTTATTACTACCCCAGGAAATAAAATGCATCATATCTCTTCAGCCTCTATTGAAAGCTTACCCAATGAATTGCTACTCCCTATCTTAGAGGCTTGCGCAGTTCCTTCCTTATTTAGTGTCTGTAAGAGATGGCATCATCTGCTAGCTACTGAATTCATGCCTTCTCTTTATAAAAAAATAGCACAGCTTCATTTCCCAAGGGGAGATGCTACTACCCAGCAAACTCTTATGTTAGCTAAAGTTTATCAACTCAATCATGTACCTACCTCTACTGAAAAAGTCTATCTATCTTTTAAACAAGTTTTTACCTTATCTAAATCTATTTCTCCTTTAGAATCTAAAGAGAAAACAGAAGAAAAAAAAGGCTTAACGCTGGCTAATTACTCTTACTATCTTGTAAATATTAATCGCCTTTTACTTTGGAAAAAACTTCCTGGTGGGAGAGAATACTTGAGCCGAGCAGAAATTAAGCACTTGCCTCTAGAGAAAAAAGGAGAGCTACTTAGAGATTGGATTGAGGAAAATTGTAAAAATACCACGACTTTATATTTATCTAGCGCAGGCTTATCTAGCGTAGGCTTGACTTTTTTACCTCCAGAAATATTCCAGTTATCTCAGCTGCAAATCCTTTACTTAAGCCGAAACCATCTTACCGCTCTGCCTGCAGAAATCGGGCAGCTATCTCAGCTGCAAACGCTTTACTTAGATCAAAACCAGCTCACCGCCCTGCCTGCAGAAATCGGGCAACTGACTCAGCTGCAAAAGCTTTACTTAAATCAAAACCAGCTCACCCCCCTGCCTACTGAAATCGGGCAACTGACTCAGCTGCAAAAGCTTTGCTTAAATCAAAACCAGCTTACCAGCCTTCCTGCAGAAATCGGGCAGCTATCCAAGCTGAAAGGGCTTTACTTAGATCAAAACCAGCTCACCGCTCTGCCTACAGAAATCGGGCAACTATCTCAGCTGGAAGAGTTTTACTTAAATCAAAATCAGCTCACCAGCCTTCCTGCAGAAATCGGGCAACTGTCTCAGCTGCAAAAGCTTTGCTTAAATCATAACCAGCTCACCAGTCTGCCTGCAGAAATCGGGCAGCTATCCAAGCTGTAAAAGCTCCACTTAAGTGGCAACCTGCTTACCACCCTTCCTATAGAGATAGGTCAGTTATCTCAGGTTAAACATCTTCATTTAAACAGCAGCTAGCTTACCATTATTCCTATAGAGATGAGACAGCTATCGCGACTGCAATTGCTCTTCTAGAACAATCAGCTTACCTCCCTTCCTCCAGAGATTGGACAGCTATCGAAGCTGCAATGCCTTAACTCAGATAATAACCATCTTACCAATATTTCCTGGAGATAGGGCAAATTTTTCAGCTTAATAGATTTTCCTTAGGATACAACCAACATAGAAGAATTTCTTCTAAGAGGAGATTTAACCTTTCAGGAAATTGCCTCATTTCTGAAGGAAGGGAAGTAAGCTAGTTGTTTTTTAAACTAGACACTTGTAATTGAGGAAGCTGCTTTATCTTAAAGTAAAAGTAAGATATAAAAACTCTTACGAAGGTAATCTCGGCAATAAAGCTCCTAAACTAGCATAGAAAAAGCTCTAACACCGGCATTGTTGCGTAAATGCTAAGAAGTGTAGGCGATAAGATTGCCCTTTAACACATAAGAGCTATAAAATTTAGTTTGCTTAAACAAAAATATAGGCAGGCTATGGAAAAAAAGCTTAACTATCGCATACGTAATTGGTCCGAATATAACAAAGCTTTAGAACAAAGAGGAAGCATAACTTTATGGTTTTCGGATGAAACCATTAAAGGATGGAGGGAAAATAAAAGCACGGGGAAGAAGGGC
>NZ_VJOT01000067.1 GCF_011087585.1 Neochlamydia sp. AcF84 | reverse complement strand
GGCAATGTACCGCTTTAAAAGAAGCTTTGGAGGAGATTTTCGCTCTAGGAAGCTAGACTATCAGCGGGCAGAATTATATGCTAAATCTTTGGCGATGAATAAGATGACAAAACTTGGAATGCCCAAAGGACAATGGGTACTAACTTGATAAGCTTTTAAACAGACCAACTATTAGATCATTTACGCAACAAGGCCGCTCTTAAGAGTGAAAGAGCAATCTTATCGCCTACCCTTCTTATCATTTACGCAACAACACCACTTTAAGGCGAAAATGCTTTAAATCATGTTGGATTATATAGTAGGAGATAACGCTCTCTATACGCCAACTACCTCACAAGTCTTTAAAAGAGAACAAAGCTTATTTGCCACGCGTGTGTCTATGCAAATCAAAGAGGTCAAAGAACTCATATTTGAAGCGCCTTACGACAAAACTGTAGAGATACGAGCTTTTAAGGCTACCCCTTTGCTATGCCGGTGTTGAACAAAGATGGGTAGTCATCCTCAGCCAAGCGGCCTATCCAAGAGAATGCCGTACTTTAGCCAAGCATTACCTTAAGGGCAATGAAAAAGAAGCCCAAGCCTTTATTAAGCTCCATACAGTAAGAGTTTTTATGTCCAAGCGATGCTAAACGTCCATTAGATGAGTTTGTAAAAAAACTTAAATATATATAGCTCATAGAACTTCGATGTATTGCAAATCAAACGCATACTACGTCTAATCGGCCTAAAGCTGAGCAAAAACCTTTTATATCTAGTTATCGCCTACAAGACATAATATCTTGCTCTTTGCTTAACAAGTTAGCCGATACCCCTCTTGTAATAAGGATACGAATTCGTTTGACTTGCTTTTTTAATTTTTTTATATTGCCTTTATAAATAAAAATGCTGAGAAGTCATTACTACCCAAGGAAATAAGATGCATTCTATCTCTTCGACCTCTATTGAAAGCTTGCCCAATGAATTGCTGCTCCCTATCTTAGAGGCTTGCGCAGCTCCTCCCTTATTTAGCGTCTGTAAAAGATGGCATCATCTGCTGGCTTCTGAAGTGATGCCTTCTCTTTATAAAAAAATAGGTAAAGTACATGTTCCTCAAGGAAATGTTAAGGAGCAAGCTCTTATTGTAGATAGGATTTATAAGCTGAATGATAGGCTTTCTGAAGGAGAAAAAGCTAAGGCAATCTTCGAGGAGGCCTTTACTCTAGCTAAAGCCCTTGCTCCTGCGGAGCTAGAATTTAAATGGAAAACCCAGGAAAAAAGGTGTTTTACTCTGGCTACCTATGCCTCTTATCTTATAAATATTAATCGACTGTTAATGTGGAAAGCATTGCCTGGTGGAGCGGAATACTTAAGTCAAGAAAAAATCAAGTATTTACCTTTAAAAAAACAAGGGGAGCTTCTTAGAGATTGGATTGAAGAAAATTGTAAAAATACCATGGCTTTAGATTTATCTAGAGTAGGCTTGACTTATTTACCCCCAGAAATATGCCAGTTATCTAAGCTGCAAAGGCTTGACTTAAAACAAAACCAACTCACCAACCTTCCTGCAGAAATCGGGCAATTGTCTCAGCTGCAAGAGCTTTACTTAGACCAAAACCAGCTTTCTAGCCTTCCTACAGAAATCGGACAATTGTCTTCGCTGCAAAGGCTTTACTTAAACCAAAACCAACTCAACAGCCTTCCTGCAGAAATCGGACAATTGTCTTCGCTGCAAGAGCTTGACTTAAAGCAAAACCAGCTCACCAGTCTGCCTGCAGAGATAGGGCAATTGTCTTCGCTGCAAGAGCTTTACTTAGACCAAAACCAGCTCACCAGCCTTCCTGCAGAAATTGGGCAATTGTCTCAGCTGCAAAGACTTTACTTAAACCAGAACCAACTCATCAACCTGCCTACAGAAATCGGGCAATTGTCTCAGCTGCAAGGGCTTGAATTAAATCAAAACCAGCTCTCTAGCCTTCCTACAGAAATCGGACAATTGTCTTCGCTGCAAAGGCTTTACTTAAACCAAAACCAACTCACCAACCTTCCTGCAGAAATCCGGCAGCTGTCTCAGCTGAAAGGACTTGAATTAAATCAAAACCAGCTCACCAGCCTGCCTGTAGAAATCGGTCAGCTGCCTCAGCTGCAATGGCTTTACTTAAAGCGAAACCAGCTCACCACTCTGCCTGCAGAAATCGGGCAATTGTCTCAGCTGTGGTGGCTTTACTTAAACCAAAACCAGCTCACCACTCTGCCTGCAGAAATCGGGCAGCTGTCTCAGCTGCAAAGGCTTGAATTAAATCAAAACCAGCTCACTAGCCTGCCTGCAGAAATCGGACAATTGTCTCAGCTGCAAGAGCTTGACTTAAAGCAAAACCAGCTCACTACTCTGCCTGCAGAAATTGGGCAATTGTCTGAGCTGCACTGGCTTGATTTAAGCCAAAACCAGCTCACCAGCCTGCCTGCAGAAATTGTGCAGCTGCCTCGACTGCGAAGGCAAGAGCTTGGATTAGCGGGAAATCCTTTGAAAGATATTGCAGAAAAAATAAGGCAGCATTTCCAATTTTAGAATCGCCTTAAGTACTTTTTAAATTGAGCGTGAGCTAAAATGGAGTAAAAAACTTTTAGCTATCTTATCTTTAAACAAATCATCCGCACTTAAATCAAAACCAGCTCACCATTTGCCAGCAGAAATCGGGCAGATATCCAAGCTGCAAAAGCTCCACTTAAGTGGCAACCTGCCTACCATCCTTCCTATCATCTCATGTGTGGGTACAGATCCTTTGATACCTCCAAAAAGAGGGGGAAGGCTAAGTCAAGAGGCGGACAAGTCCTGGATAAAAAAGAAATGATGCTTTAAAAATCATTCAAGGCTGTGGAGAAGATGAGGAGGCCAGGCAGCTTTGGAAGAAGCTTTGCGGCTATCACAGAAGATCGCTTGCCGGAACGGCGATGTATCGCTTTAAAAGAAGCTTTGGAGGAGACTTTCGCTTTAGGAAATTAGCCTATCAACAAGCAGAATTATATGCCAATTTTTTAGTTATGAATAAGATGATAAAACTTGGAATGCCCAAGGCAATGGGTGCTAACTTAGGGATACGAGCTAGGAAATCATTTACGCAACAAGCCCCCTAAATCATCAATTTTTTTCTTCAAAATTTATTAGCAATATTAAAAATGGATTAAAAGTTTTAGCATTAAAAGCAAATGAGCTAAGCAAGTCATAGCTGATAAAGTTAAAAGAAAGCGGAACCCTTACTATCCATTTTAGAAGCAATCATTAAAGCATGGGAAGCAGGTTAAAAAAAATTCGTGGCTAAAAAAGCTATTAAGGCTGGGAAGCAATAGCCTAAAAGAACTTTACCAGGGTTCTTAACAATAAAATATATAATTTCAAAAATGTTTTAAAATTAGCAAGTAAAGGCCCCAGCGAAGTCTAAAAAGGACAATAGCTATAACTCCTCTTCCTTACTTGTTGACAAGTTTTTTAGGCCCTCCCTCTAATAAATAGAGGAGTAAAAAAAATATTGCATCTTCTGTTAGAGATGATTATGTTTTGCATAAAATGAAACACGCTGTCATCATGCTAATTTTGTTCTTCTAGATAAAAAATTTCCTAATTTTAAACCCGTGGTTAACCTTAATGAATGAGATCGATAATGAAAATTGAATTTAAAGTTCCTTCTATGGGAGAGTCTATTTCTGAAGCAACTGTAGTTAGTATCATTAGGCCTTCTGGTTCACAAGTAGGAGTTGAGGATGAAATCCTGGAGTTAGAGACTGATAAAGTCAATCAGATGGTATATGCTCCTCAAAAGGGGATAATCCATTTTAACATACAACTCCACGATAAAGTTACCATCGGACAGGTGTTAGGGTATATTGATACTGAAGCGACAGCCAAATCTGTAGAACTTAGTTTCCCACCCCAGCAATTTTTGCCTTCTTTACAAGATGTCGTAGAAAACCCTAAAGAATCTTTGAAAAGCACGCGTTACCAAAAAGAGGATTTTATTAAAGAGCTTAAAGAAGAGGGGCAAAAAAGATCTCTTTCTTCTCTTTCTGAGCAGGAATCTCTCGCTTGGTCTTTCCATCCGCAGGAATCGCATGGCAATAGGGATTTTACTCAAAAATCTTCAGCTTCTCAGGTCGCTCAGATAGAAAGCACAGCAGCTATGCTGACCATATTTAATGAAGTAGATCTGTCACAGATTATCCACCTACGTGACAGATACCAAAAAGCCTTTAAGGAAAAATATGAGAAGGAATTAAGCCTAATCTCTTTTTTTGTTAAAGCTTGCGTGGCTGCCTTACCTCAATTTCCCTCTATTCATTCGTACCTTAAAGAAGAGCAAAGTGCTCAGGACTCCTCTTACGAAATGGGTATAGCTGTGGAGACTGCACAGGGTATAGTAGTGCCTGTTCTTTGCCATGGTGATAAGCTTTCTTATGCAGAAATTGAAAGGACTATCGAAAAACTTACCCATCAGGCATATGAAGGCTCCCTTTCTGTAGGAGACCTTCATACAGGTAGCTTTGCCATCACTGATGCTGGCCTTTATGATTCTATGCTTTCTACTCCTTTTCTTACCGGTAACCAAAGAGCTATTCTAGCCCTACATAACATTATTAAACGTCCTGTAGTGGTTGATGATCAAATCACCATTCGACCTATCATGCATTTGGCTTTAAGCTATGATCACCGTTTTGTTAGGAATAAAGAGGCTGCTTTCTTTCTAGCTTATTTAAGAAATATTTTAGAATGCCCCGCGGTTATGCTCCTTGGGCTATAAACAAATAATTTAAGATCTTTAAAGAGGCAATAAGGAAGGATTAAGGATAAAGCGTTTGTAGATTTTGTAAAACTCTCATTAGCTATCCATTAAAACAGTAGAAGAGCTATAAAAGCTTCCAATAAATTTGTGGAGATTTAGCAGGCAAGCTAGCAACTGCGCTCTTCCTGATAAGGCTCTTTTTATTGCCAATTAAGTCTACTAGTGAAATAAAAGTAAAAAAGCAGGCGATTACCATGATAACACAACAATTCGATGTAGTAGTAATAGGAGCGGGACCGGGTGGTTACGTGGCAGCTATACGTGCAGCTCAATTAGGAATGAAGGTAGCGTGTATAGAAAAGGCTCAGTCGCTAGGAGGTACATGCTTAAATGTCGGCTGTATTCCTTCTAAAACATTATTACAATCTACAAGATATTGGGAATGGCTTGTAAAAGAAAGTAAAGACTTAGGAATAGAAGCTAATGAAATAAAAGTTAATTTTGAAACGATGATGCAGCGCAAAGCAAAAGTGGTTTTTAGCCTCACGGAGGGGATAAGGGGACTATTTAAAAAAAATAAGGTGGAAAGCATCAGAGGTATAGCCACATTCGTAGATCCTTATGTGGTTGCAGTGACAGATAATGGCCGAATAGAGAGGATAAAAGGCAACTATTTTATTTTAGCTACAGGATCGGAGGCCGTAGGATTGCCTTTTTTAGCTTTTGATGAAAAGAAAATTATCTCTTCTACGGGAGCCTTGAGTTTGGAAAAAGTGCCCAAACAAATGGCCGTAATTGGTGCAGGAGCGATTGGAGTGGAAATGGCCTCAATTTATCGTCGCTTAGGCACTCAAGTTCATGTCATTGAAAAGGCAGAGGAAATATGCCTAGCTATGGATCCAACGATTAGAAAACATTTGTTAAGGGGATTAAAACAGCAAGGAATAGAATTTCATCTCGCGGCTCAAGTCCAATCAGCAAAATATGAAAGAGAAGGAGTAACCGTTGAATTTGAAGAGGGAGGCGAAAGGAAAAATTTACATAGCGATCTCTTACTAGTCGCGGTAGGAAGAAAGCCTCATACAGACGGGCTCGGCTTAGAGCAAATTGATGTAAAAAAATCAAACAGAGGAACATTAAATATTGATAATTTTTTCAGGACTAGCCTGCCGCATATTTTTGCCATCGGCGACATTGTGGATGGTCCTATGCTAGCGCATAAAGCTTCCGACGAAGGTATGGCTGTTGCTGAGATCATAGCTGGAATGGCAGCTTATGTTAATTATATGGCTCTTCCTCATGTGGTTTATACTCATCCCGAAGCTGCGGCCGTAGGCCTCAACGAGACAGAAGCACGAGAAGCTGGATTAGAGGTGATGGTAGGTACTGCTTTTTTTAAAGGAAATGCTAGAGCACGCTGTATGGGCGAAAGTGAAGGAATAGTAAAAATCATTGGAGATAAGAAATCAGAAAGAGTGGTTGGGTTGCACATATTAGGCTCGCATGCCTCAGAGATGATTGAAGAAGGAGCTCTCGCAATCCAAAAGAAAGTTACCTTAGAAAATATTGCTCGCTTGTCTCATTCCCATCCTACTTTAACAGAGTCTATCAAGGAAGCTGCCATGGATGCGTTAGGGTATGCTATGCATTAGCAAAAAAGTAAGTAAGGTCGGTAAATTTTTGCAGATAAAAGGAGGTTAAAATCTTTCCTGGTAGAAATTTTGCCCTGCTGCTATTCATAGTTTCATAGAAAAAAATTCAATAATAATTATTTTCTATTTAGTACTACTACGTTAAATTTAAGAGGAATCAAAAAATAGCCTTTTAGATGAGTCGTGAATAGCTTGGTAAAAAAAGGTAAATGGTAACCTCGACTTTGACAGTTATTTTCTAAGTAGATAATTATTAAAGGATTATATTCAAAAATTCAGGCACAACATAGGGGGTTGAAACGTAGTAGTATTAGTTTGACATGATTTAAAGGATGTTTCATGCTTAAGTAATATTTTGAGAGCGTTTTTTCTCCCAAATCGCTATACTTTATTTACGCCTAAATCATTATAAAGCTCTTAATTTCTTGCAAAGTTGACTATGAAACCAATCAA
>NZ_VJOT01000066.1 GCF_011087585.1 Neochlamydia sp. AcF84 | reverse complement strand
CACTTTTTTAGCTTACCATTAAAAGGAAATTTACATTTTTTCTTTTTAAAATTGATGCAATGATGGAGTTTTTTAGGGTAAATCAGGTTGGACTATTTATAGTGGTTTAAATTTCTTATCATTCACCTATACTTAAAAAAAGTAATCAATGGTCGGAGCAAGAGTCGAAGACTTACTTAAGTTTGCTGCTACGATCTTCTTAAAATTAGCCCAAAAGGTTTCAATAGGGTTTAAATCTGGAGAATAAGGCGGTAGAAATAAAATCTCACACTCTGCCTTTTTGATAAGCTCATGAGTGGCTTGCGATTTATGGAAGGTAGCATTATCCATAATCAGAACTTGCCCCACTTTAAGTTCGGGTATCAATATTTTTTCTAGCCAAAAGTTAAACAAAAGAGAATGACAAGTATCTGTATAACAAAAAGGAGCTAAAATTTTAGACTTGCATTTAGCTGCTATAAAGCTTTCTCTAGCAAATGAACGACCTGCTATAGCACCATAAATCTTTTCTCCTATTAGTGATCTTGCGTGTTAGCGCTGTAAGTAAGCATTTATCCCGCTTTCATCTATGTAAACTCTATTTTCTTCCGGAATGTTTTCTAGCTTTTGTCTAAACTCCTCTCGCTTATTCTCCTCTCTTTCCTTGTAGAAGGGTGTCTTTTTTTTAAAGTGATTTTCAGTCTTTTACAGGCATAAAAAACTGCAGCTATTGTCACTCCGAATGCCTCAGCTATTTCCCTAAGATAGGCATCAGGAGTTTGTTTTATATATAATTTTAGCTTTTCACTATCAATTTTACTGGGGCTCTGCCGCCTTTTTTTAGGAGCTAGACAACCTTGTTTTTCCCGCTTAATCCAGTTTGTTAAGGTGCGAACTGTTACGCCAAACACCTCACTAGCTGTGACCATGGAGCCGCCATTCTCTATATAATTCAAAGCTTTTTTTCTTAAATCGTGTGAATATACCATGCTAATCGATTATACATACATCCTAAGAAAAATAGAATTTATATACCTATATATCCTGGCTAATTGCACTTAAATTTTTAAGATTATAAGCTTTAAGAAAAACTATTTTTTTTAAGGCAAATTTTTCTTCATGGCTTTTTATGAAGGATCTGTTTTTTTAAGAGTAAGTGTTAGTATATAGGGCTGCCTATAGCCTTTTAATTAGCTTCTTACACAATCATATTTAATAAAATAGCTCCTTTTTAAGGAAAAAAAGAGCTCGGAGAAAAAGTAATTCCCTTTCTAGGCTCTAGACAAGGATTTTCTTTAAATAACATTAAAAAGCTATTATTTTAAATATTTAATTGTTCTCGCAGCCAAATAGCCATCTCAGCATTTTTTCCTACCCAGTCATCCCTTTGCTTACGTATTTTTGCTAGATGTAATTCAACTGTTTGCGGATTTAATAAAAAACCAGCCTCTAGATCCCTATTTTCTTTCCCATACACACGATCAAGTATAATTTGCCCATACAAAGGGGTAAAGTGAGAGACCTCGAAAAAACGTCTATTAGAGTTACCTATTGATAAATCTTCTTGATTAAAAGCGCAGAAGCCGGAGAAATCGTAGATAGGGTAAATAGCACTTAGCTGGCGTTTCAAATTTTCTAAAGCTTTCCAACAATTACCTTGATAAAGCGCTTCCCAATAGTAAACATGGGCTGGACTAAACACTACTTTCAAATCAATATTGTTTTCCTGACACCTCCGCACAAGCTTTCTAAACATAGCCACTTTTTTATCATCAATTTCATAATTATTGAAGATTAACCTCTTCTCTTCTTTCAAAAATTGCACAGGGTTTTCGACGATTATTGGATTAAGAAGGATGAAATCATTTTCATCAATCTTAACATAATAGCCAGCCACCTCTTCTAGCTTTTTAGGATTTACATTGTGTTTAAAAGTAGACCAACTAAATTTAATAGTTTTTCGTGACAATAAGCACTGGGCCCAGTCAGAAAAAGAGAGAGAAGCCCTTCTCAATCGATCTTCCCTATACTCTGCTACAGGTTCCAGATTGCTTGCAAATGCGAAAAAGTCTAAACAAAGAAAAACTGCTTTCAGATCAGGTTGGTTATGTAAAGCATGTTCAAAATAGCCAAAGATCTCATCAAAGCGAGCTCCTGAGAATGCAGCTTTATAAGCTTGCCCTCCAACTAATTGATTATAATAGGTCAATGGAAAACCTGCACGTACCCGTGAGGATCCTAACATGATTGCTGTGGGCTTTTTAGCTATAATCTTAGCTGCCTTATCAAACCTTTCCTGTGTACTCTCTAATTTTTTATCATTAAATCCAACAATTAGAGGAGACTTAAAGTAATCAAAAGGGTCTATTAAATAGTTAAAGGAGACAATAGAAACAAGAGCAAATAGGCTAGAAATAAAAAAAGTAATAATAAAGAGACAAGGATTTTTATCAGACATATTAAAATTGATAATAAAGAAATTCTGTGACTGCATTCAAATCTATCAGGCAAATAATAAAAAGCGCACTTAAGCCTAATCCCGCTAAAATAGGATATCTTATAAAACGTTCTTTCCACCACATGCTATTGGGAAGTAATAAGATAGCTAACAGGCAGGCTAAAATTTTTAGCAAATCATAGAGGCGTACATTGGAAAAATGAAGCCTTTCAAAAGCCACTCCATAAGCTTTCAAAAAAGCTAAGCTATATTCATATTTCTCAGGAAGGATTATTCCATTGTAGCCAAACAATCCCTTTAATATCATCCAAGCTCTAGGTAAATCAGGGGAGCGGAAGATAGCAAAAGCCACTACGACGCAAAAAAAAGTAAGCAGCTGTCCTAAAAGAGGTGATAAATTAACATTAAGCTTGCGCCATAAATGATTAATCATAAGAAAAAAACCGTGGCAGAGGCCCCATACTACAAAGGTCCAATTAGCTCCATGCCAAGCCCCACCAAGGAGCATAGTAATTAGCAGATTAGCTAATTTACGGGTTTCTCCATATCTGTTACCTCCTAAAGGTATATATAAATAATCTCTCAAAAAATTAGAGAGCGAGATATGCCACCGGCGCCAAAAATCAATCATTGAGGTGGCTTGATAAGGAGAGTTAAAATTAAGCGGCAATTGAATATTAAAGTAGAGCCCTAATCCAACAGCCATATCTGAATAGCCGGAGAAATCAAAATAAAGCTCTATAGAATAAGCTAAGGCCCCTATCCAGGCTTGTAAAAAAGGGATTAAAGTTTGATTTTGATCAAAAACCGGGGTGACATATCCATACATGGCATCAGCAATGAGGACTTTTTTGGCTAATCCTATGACGAATAAAAATGTTCCTTGGGCAAAATTGTAACTAGACCATTGATAGTTGGCAGGGTTGTCAAATTGTGTAATCATTTCTTTATGGTGTAAGACTGGACCTGCGATTAAATGAGGAAAAACTGTTACGAATAGGCTGTAAGAGCGCCACCCTCCCGGAACGGCCCTCGCTTGATAAACATCTACAAGATAGGCTATTTGAGTAAATGTAAAAAAAGAGATTCCTAGGGGTAGAATGATATCTAATAATTTTACCTCAGAAGATAAAAAATAGTTAGCACTGCTAATAAAAAAATTAAGATATTTAAAATAAAGTAAAAGAGCCAGATTGAATGCTAAGCTTAATAATAGATAAAGCTTTTTTAATTGGCTTGTAGAAGCATTATATATCTGATTGCCTGCTATATAATTAAAAAAAATAGATGCACATAATAAAGGAACAAACCGCACATCCCAGTAAGCATAAAAGATTAAAGAACTGATTAGCAAAAATAGCTGAGCACCTTTTTTGAGGTGAAAATAGCAGCAAACAAAAAATATTGCTACCACGATAGGAAGATAGATAAAGATGAAAAAATAAGAATTAAATAACATTTTCACTCATTTTTATTTTCAATAATCTCTCTAATATTCTGTCTTTTCAAGATCTTCGAAGTGAATTTTTTCATTCTCCCATAATTTCTGCACAAATCGACGATGTACCCAGGACAAAGTCTCATAGTCCTCTATATTGACTTTCTTACGAGAAATGCTCTCATGATGAACTCCTACTGCAAAGGGAGTATATAAACAGTGCAGCCCTTTTGCACGCACTTTAACTGCTAGGGCAGTATCACTAAAAGCTACAGGAAACCATATCTCATCAAATCCGTCCACTTCAAGAAAGGTCTTCTTTTTAATCATGCAGCAAGCAGCTGTAACGGCTGCTGATACTCTTAAAAAATTAGTTTTCCTAAGATGGTGAAATTTTTCAAGCCTCTCTTCATGGTGCCAAGATTTCATAAAAGCGGCTCCTGAGGCTTCAATGATCACACCTCCATGCTGCAATAAGCCATTAGGATAATTTAGACGGCAACCGACTAATCCAATTCCAGGCTGTTCGATCCACCGGCACATCTCTATTAAACCGTCGGCATCTAAGTCTACATCATTGTTAAGGAAAAGGATATTTTCTATATCTTTAGCTATTTTAGTTTCTCTAACCGCCCTATTGTTTAAACGTGAATAATTAAAGGGCTCCTCTATTCGAATAACTTCTACCCCTAACTCCTTCAATCTCTCTGCTATAGAAAAGTCTTGGCTATTATTATCAATGGCAGTCATTTTCACGCGGACATTTTTTTGCTTCATGATATGGCTGACAGCAGATAAGGTGAGACGACAATGATCTTTATAAAGCATGATTACATGCACTTCAGGAATGCTAAGAAGTTGAGGGATGGCCCTTACGCTAGATTTGGAATAGCCGGGCGTCCAATGCCAGTTTAATTTTTTACTTTTTGAATAATTTTCAAAAGATTTAAGAATATTTTTTAACGCAGGCAAAGTTGAATAATGGGTCTCTTGCTTAATTTTATTTTCTTCTCTAATTGCATAGAGAGGCAAAGGCACTTTATGAAATAAAGCCCCGGCTGCATCTAATCTTAAAGGTAAGTCAAAAGTGTATATTCCCTCACTTTCTTTAAGCAATCCTCCAATTTTTTCCCAAAGCTTTTTAGGAATAAGTAAAGTATGTCCTAAATCATCATTAAATATGTAGGGAAAACAAGGCTGTTGCGGCTTAAGTGTACGAGTCTTTGGAAGGGGCATGCAGCGACTATTGATCTGATATTCATCACAAAACAATACAGTAAAATCTTTTGCAGCCATAAAATTAAGAGTTTGCTCATAGCGATAGAGTAGATCAGGCCTCATCCAATCCCCTACCGGCAAGATAAACAAGTAATTGCCCTCAGAGAAGCTAGCTAAAGCATTCATCACATCACTTGCCAGAAGATTTTTTTCAAAATTAAATACCTTTAAGCTGACCAACTCGTTAGGAATAAAATGCTTGAGTAATTTTTCTATTTCGCTCTGCGACTCTTTGGAAATAGCTAATAAAATTTCTTTATAGGGAGCTGTTAGGTCTAAAGCTGCTTTAAGGGTTTGCTTAAGATACTTTTTGGGGCAGTGGGTCGCATCAATTAAGATAGAGTAATAAAATCTGTTATTGTCTGGAAGGAGAGCATGCAAGCCTTGCACAGTTTCTTTTAATCTATTCCATTTAATGGATTGATTATCCTCAAGCTCTATATTTTCCTCTAAATGTTTAGTGAATTTTTCTATATATAAAAAATGCTGCTTAAAATAAGAGAGTAAATAAGAAGAAAAGCATTTTTTTTGAAAACCGCGTAATAAATATCTCGCGGAGACACCTAAGTATTTAGCAGAAATCCTACCCAATCTTTTCACTTTATTCATCATACAAGCTCACAACGACCCTTTTCGTACTGGGAGGGTATTTTTAATATATCACTTACCAATAGAAACATTGAGTAAACAATACCACTTGTTAAAGAAATAAGAAAAGGATTAGTAAACCCAGAGAGAAGCCATACACCAAAAAGACCTAAAAAGGACAGCTTTAATCGATTAAAGGGCGGCGCAAATAGTTTGTAAGCTATAATGCCTACCGGCATCATCAAAATAATAAAGCCTAAGATTCCAAATTGCATCAGAAAAGCAATCCATTGAACTTCATAAGAATGGTGCAAATCACCCCCTCTTACTAACTTTTCCACATATCCTCCAAGACCTTTCCCCAATAAAGGATAAATATCGAGCTCTTCCATTAGGGCGTTAATCTGATCTACGCGCACTTGGTCAGACATCTGGTTATCATAGCTAAAAAAACGCTCATAAATAAGAATTTGTACTTTTTCTATTCCTATCCAGCTTAATCCTAAAATAGCGACTAGAATGGTTAAAATCATCATTCTGAAAAATCCTTTAAAGCTTAAGGTAAAGGCGTATAAAATTATACTTATTCCCACCACCCCATAGAGGAAGCGTGAAAAGCTAAGAAAAATCGCAGGCAAAGTAATTAGCAGAAATAATCCCTTAAAGCTTTTACTTAATCCTAAGTTTAATCGATGACCTTGTAATACGAAGAGCAGTAAAAAAGGAGTGATAATATCTACTGAGGTTTGCAAACGGGATAAGTTACCTTGAAGCATGGCCATGCTCATATAACGAATCCCTAAAAGTTCTAATAAATGAAACATGTCTATAATTTTCAAAACATGGAGAATGACTATGGCCACTTTAATGGCTGAGTAGGCAAAATTAGAATAGATAATCGCTTTTAAAATTTTTTCTTTAGTAGTTAAATCTTCGTGCACCAGATTCAACGTCATGATGACAGTCGCAATGGTGATGGAAAAAATTTTAAATTGATCGAAGCCGCTATTTAACCATTCATTTTTTTGCCAATGACCAATAAACATCCAAATCAACAAAAAACTTAAGGAAATGCAAGCAAAACAGATGAGGCGCAGTTGATGCATTGTCAAACGCATTCTAAAAAAGCTATAAAAAATCATTAAACAAAAACACCCAAGGAATAACCCACTTTTAGGAGTCATCATTCCATGGTTACCGTCTGAGGGAAACGTTAAGCCTATGACGAGCATGGCAAAATAGGGCCATACCCAAAAAGAAAATTTTAATAAATTGGCATTTGCTAGCATACCTGCTCTCTATAAGCATTGTTTAATGTGAATAAGGTATTTTTAAGGGTGAGGAGCTGCTTTCCCCTATCACCCTAAGAAAAAATCCGCTAGGTTTCGCACCCATCCCTGCTTAAAAAACCCATGACAATAAACTGTTTTTTTTCTCTTCATCCAAGGAAGCTGAGCAAGCTTTAAGAAATCTTTTAGAATCTTTTGTTGCGAAAGACTTAGCAACTTCTGATAGCGCTGATAGAAAATTAAAGCCTGTTGAAATTTCTTTTCATCGGTCTGGCGCCATTTATGCAATTTTTTTTTCATATTATAGAAATTAAAAAATTTTTGCGCACCTAATGTATTTGTGGAATGTTGCCTGTAGTAAAGAGTAGCCTCATTAATGACCCCTATTTGGCCGAATGCCGAGGCGGTTAAAGCTAACCACCAATCATGCATAAAAGCTTCATGAGGGATGGGCCTGGCCATTTCATTCAGGAGGCGATTGATCATTATCGTGCACCCAGTCACTCCATTTTGAGTTAATAATCTATTTAAGCTAGAAGAATGATGGGGCTTAAGATGAGTATAATGCCAAAAAGAGGGGTCCAACAGATGTAAATTTTCATCTACCACGGTGAGGTCGCTATGGACTAGCAAAGGAAGTTCCCCATACTGATTTTCCATGGCTAGCATACAAGAAAGAGATTTTTCAACTTTATTAGGCTTCCATACATCATCTTGGTCAGAAAACATGAGATAAGAAGAGGTTGAAGCTTTCATCAGCTGAGAAAAATTAGCTTTCACGCCTTGACGCTTTCTACCTTGGAAAAAGGTTATCCTATCAGGAAACTTGGAAAGATAGCTTTTAATAATTAAGGGGGTATTATCTATAGAAGCATCATCTCGAATTAAAAGATGAATAGCAGGATAGGTTTGATTTAACAAAGACTCTATTTGCTCTGCTAAGTACCTTTCTCCATTATAAGTGGCCAGCAGGATATCAACCTTGCGATGGTTAGAAAAGCTAGGTTTTGATTCCATTATTCCGCCTTACCCACCATCTTTCTATTAAATTCCAAGGATGGCATTTTTGAAGCTGATAATAAAATATTTTGGCAAGATCATAAGCAAAATAATTTTTAAGAGGATTATTCATTAAATGCTCAATAATTTCTTCAAGAGGGACTACAGCTTTTTCCCAGACAAGCTGCTCCCTTAGTTCTTTAAGCTTGCTTTTTATTCTTAGCGTTTCAGCTGAATTATCTATTAGCTGGCTTATCGCTAAAACTAAAGCCTGAATATCTTGTGCAGGTACCACTTTGCCAATTTTATTTTTCAAGACGAGTTCTGCAAAGACATCACCCTCAGTAGTAATCAGGGGCAAGCCTGCCCAAATATAATCTAAGAGCCTGGTGCGAAAGGAATATTGAGTTTCCAAATGCTCAAAATGTGTGGATACCCCAATATCTGCATCCAAAAGAAAATTTTCACGTTCTTCATAAGGTATCCATTGTTCATTAAAGAAAACAAACTGATCTTTAATTTTTAAGTCTTCCGCTAGCTTAATTGCTTTATTAGCCATACTCATGATAGGAATGCTGGCATTAGGATGCCTGATGCCCATAAAAACCAGCTTTATATCGCTTCTTTGCTTAGATAGCTCCTTAACCGCACGAATAAGAGTCAAAGGATCAAACCAGTTCCAAATGCCCCCTCCCCATAAGAGAAGCTTATCTGAAGCTTTAATGTTAAATTTTTCGCGAAAACCGCTGTTAGATTGAATAGCAGGGCGGGAAGGAATCCCAAAAGGGGCGATGCCTACTAGTTTATGTAACGTTTCATCTTGATCATAAATGCTAGGGGAAATTTTTCTTAAACTTAATAAAGCACCTATCCATAGATCTCTTTGCCGATGATTGGCGCAAATCACCGCATCAGCCATGCGTAGATTGAAATTAATAGTATGGATAATCGCACGATTAAGATGTTTTCTTACTTTAAGTGCTGAGGGCTTGAAAATTTCTAAATGCTCTAAGGGTTCAGGGTCGTAGGCATCATAGATAAGAGGAATTTTATGACGCTTAGCATGGAGGGCAAGGTTTGGGTCGATAGTTTGAGTGATGATAACATCTATCTTTTTAAACTGGATGGGACCTGTGCTTATCGTAAAGTTGGTAGAGACTTGATCAGTTTGATTAGGAACACGTAGCGTCACTTGATGGCTTTTAGCGAGTGCGTGCGCAAATTCCCAATAACGAATGGCCGGTCCCGCCATTGATTTTCCCAAGGTATCTAAACAATTTAAAAGTATTCTTACCATTTAACTCGTCAGGTTTCCTTGAATTTTTTGTTCATAGGCTTTTATACATCTTTCTATAGAACCGACCTCAATCTGTCGCCCATTCTCTAAATAAATTCCTTTATTACAGATTTCTAACAAAGAATGAATATTATGGCTGACAAAAATAATTGTTCTGCCACTCAATGCCAGCTCACGCATTTTTTTTATACATTTAGCTTGAAAAGGGGCATCGCCTACCGCTAATACTTCATCTAGGACCAATACCTGAGGATCTAAATAAGCGGCTATGGAAAATCCTAAGCGCGTGTACATCCCACTTGAATAGCGCTTGACGGGCGTATCTAAAAATTTTTCAATCTCTGCAAATTCCACAATTTCATCAAATTTTCGAGCAATTTCCCGTTTACTCATTCCTAATATAGCACCATTTAAAAAGACATTTTCTCTTCCTGTCAATTCAGGATGAAAGCCTGTGCCTACTTCCAGTAGGCTGGAGATCTTTCCTCGAAGAAAAATTTCACCGTCAGAAGGCATGATGATGCGTGAGAGCAACTTTAGCAAGGTAGACTTTCCTGCACCATTGCGGCCAATAATTCCAAATCGGTCACCTTCTTCTATGGCTAGTGAAATATCTCTCAAGGCCCAAAATTCTTCTGTTTGCTTTTCTTCTGCAGCTGCTGCTCGGCATTTATGGCCCCTCATTCTCTTCCAAAAACGACGTCCGTGCGTAGCCAATGTTTCTACCAGTGTCGTTTGCCCTAAGGGGGGTTGATCATGAAATATCGTATACTTTTTCGAAACATTTTTTACTTCAACGATATTTAAATTACCCATTTACAACCTATCCACAAAAGAGCGTTCCATTTTACGAAAATAAAGAAAACCGGTAATTACTAAAATAAGCGTAACAACAGCAGAAGTAGCGATGGAATAAACCAAATGAGGGTAGGTAAAGCCAAAAAGAGACCACCTGAACCCATCTATAATTCCTACCATAGGATTCAAGCAGTATAGCCAGATCCATTGGCTAGAAATCTCGCTGCTGCTATAACCTACAGGAGAAATAAACATGCCAATTTGGACAACAAAAGGAATTAAAAACCTACAATCTTTAAATTTTACTGTCAAAGCGGAAAGCCAAAGAGATCCTCCTTCACTTAATAGCAAAGCAAGCATAATAAAGATAGGTAAACCCATCAATGTGGCAAAATTTAAAGGCTGAACAATAAAACAAAAAAAGAATAACAAAATCATGCCTATGAGAAAGTCTGCAAAATGTACAGCAATTTGTGCGGTAGGTATGATGATACGAGGAAAATAAATTTTAGAGATTAGATTGGCATGATGGAGAATACTCGTTGAGCCCTCTACTAGAGCATTAGAACATAATTGCCAAGGAAGCAAACCGGCTAAGACAAAAGAAGCATAGTTGATATTTCCCGAGGAGAGATGGGCGATTTTCCCAAACACCAGCGCAAAAATTCCCATATTGATGAGAGGGCGAATGACTGCCCAAGCTATTCCAAAAAAAGCTTCCTTGTAGCGCACTAAAATATCGCGCCATGCAAAAAAATATAAAAGTTCCCGATAGTCGATTAAATCTTTAAGATATTGGGTCTGTCTTATATGAGGATTGATTCTCAATAAAAAAGGCTTCGTAGGCTTGTTCATAAATCAAAACGACAATATTAAAAGGCATAAAAAAGGTTATTTTAGACGCTTCGCTTGTTTTAATACAGTACTTTTAACAAGAGCCTCTCTGCTCTTATCTCTCGCTCTAATTCTTTAAAATCCACCGAAGGGCTCTTTGATATCCTGGGATGGTGGGTGGCCTGAAATGGTAACCAGCTAAGCTTCTTCCAGATTAAGAAGTAGTTTTATAAGCAACGCTATTTGCACAAGGTGCTTTAAAAATTTTTATCCTCGCCATTTTTTAGCAAGGATAGAAAATTCTTCTACTGAAAAACTAGACCTATTTATTATCTGAATCTCAATTGAGTTCTCAGTACTTGTACCTTCTCCAAGTTTTTAAATAATTCAAAACATTTTCAAAAACAGGAAAAAAGTCTTCAAGTGACTGATCATGAAAATCTCTAGAATTTTCAGAAACAATGCATATATTTTTCTTCTCAAATTTTCTTCGAGTGATTTTTTCCACCTTTCCTGAGAGGTTGACACGGATCGAAGCAAATTCACTGTTTTTTTGGTAATGGTCTTCTATTTTTTTTAAAAGAGACTTAACAAAATGATTAATAAGAATCTCTTTTTCTTTAGGGGAAAAAGTTAAATTAATATCATAGCCGCACTCGCGCGCCGTAGCTTGAAGCGCTTTTTTTTCAAAAGCAGGTTTAATAAAGTCTTGTTTTATTTCTTCCAGGATTGAATTCATAGTTTATCTTTATTTTATAGACCAAAGATTGATTATATATAAATAGAATTATACATCCATATTAAATTATCTACCTATCAAATAGTTTTTTTCCACCAAATTTTCTATCGGATAAATATAGGCAGGGAAAACAAAAAGGTAGGAAATAGAAGGATTATTATCTTAATAAGCTATCGGCTTAAGTTTTATTCAATAAATTTTATACTTATAAAATCTCTACATTCAGGCGATAAATTTTTTTTGGGGGGTGCAAATTAATCTTATTTTTCTAAGAACTTTTTATAATCAAATAAACTCCATTTATTAATTATTGTTTTATATAAAAGATTTATTGTTTTAAATTATTTATATTATTATAATAATATTAACTTTAACTTCACAAAAGAGTTTAATATGAATTCTACCAATGTTGTTTCCTATACAATGGCAGGCATAGCAGGCGTATTATTGTTTTATCCCATTACTCCTACTCTGTATTCTTGTGGAAGGCAAATTTTTAGACGGACAGGGTGTAGCCTCTGGAGTGGAGTGCCAGATTGTGTAAAAGATAAAATTTGGAAGCCCCTTAATGCAGGCATGAATGAGAGTATTGTTGTTTTTGAGAACATAAGCGTTAAAACTATAGATTACGCGTGCCAGCGTTCAAGCTTAAAAACTAAATTCTTTAGCACTGACAAAGGAAAGGAGCTGGTAGGTTGTGTGTTAGTTGCTCCTATTATCGAAGAATTGGTTTTTAGGTGCATGCCTCATCTTATCATACAAGTCGGACTTCCTCACTTCAATCGGTTTTTAGATAAAAAATTTAATGTTATGTTGGATACCCCCCTAACAGAGTTAGTGGGTGTATGTTTTTCCACCTATGCATTTACAATGGCTCACAATGATGCTCAGCTTGCAGCACAATTGAGATTATTAGCAGTGGGAGCGACATGTGGGCTTGTACAATGGAAATGGGGCTTAGGGCCTGCCATCTTTACCCACGCGGTTTATAATGGGTGTACTTATATTTTCAGGCAGCGCAATTAAATAGCTGATACTAAAATCCTAGTTTATTAATCTCCTTGTAAGCAAGGTGGCGAAAAGTATTTTTTCCTTAATTCAACCTTGGCATCTCTATAAAAATTTTCCTCGGTAAGATAGAAGATATCGATGATTTCAAAAAAAGCTTAGCCGAAAACTCAGAGCAAGGGGATGTAATTACTGGAACAGGAGGAATAAGGAAAGCTCACTTGAAATCAACTCCTAAAGGAAAAAAGGGTGGATTTAGAGTAGGCTATTTAAATATAGAAGATCGAGTGATTCTTTTCTCATTGTTCATTTATTCAAAAAATGAGCAAGAAAATTTATCTCAAGAAGAGAAAGTGGAGTTAAAACAAATAGCTAAAGCAATCAAAAAAAGAATAAAAATGAGTAAGTTATTTAAAGGGCTTGAAGAAGTTCTAGCACTCATACTAAGAAAGGTTACGCTTAAAGTCGGGGCTTATCGAAATCCCTGAGCCTCCAAATAAATATAAAACTATCGATATTAAGAGAATCAGAGAGAAAAATCCTTATTCCCAAGGAATTTTTGCAAAAGCCTTAAATGTAAACGTAAAGACAGTTCAATCTTGGGAATCTAGAACCCATGTTCCAAGCCCTGCAGCGCTGCGACTTTTAGAAACTGTAGACAAAGGTTTTTATGCTCCTCAAATTTTTAAGCCTCTATACTTGTAATAGTTTCATGGTCGTTTTTCCCATTAAAAGCCGAGCCTGCTTTCCAGAATGTAGGGATTAGCCAAGTAGGTTTTTGAAAATCCTCGGTTTCCTCCAACATTGAGATGTTCGGGTAGACTATATTAATTAGCGAAAATTTTTCTATTACTTAAATTGGCTCTATGGTTATCTAAATTTTATTTTTCTGAGGATACTATGATCAAGCGGCATGACATCCCTCCATGATTTAAGAAAAAAAGCTTTAAATTATATAGAGAATGGCGGCTCAATGGCTACAGCTCGTGAGGTGTTTGGCGTAACAGCTCGCCCATTAACAAACTGGATTAATAGGAGAAAAAAATTTATAGTGCTATAGAGCAGGTCGCCCTCTTGCTAAAGAAAGCTCTATAGCAGCTAAATCCAAGTCTCAAATTTTAGCTACTTTTTGTTATACAGGTACTTGTAATTCCCTTTCATTTCACTTTTGGCTAGGAAAATATTGATGCCAGAGCTTAAAGCAGGTCAGCTTGTAATTAATGAATACTTGCCCACATTTTCTCTAAGCCTTCTTTTAACTCTATTTTTGGATGCCAGTTAAGAGTTTGACTAATTAGCTTTGGAGATAAAACGCTAAAAGTAGGCTCACAGCTATTATTGCACAAGTTAACCTTAATTTTTCTTTTAGAGATTGCTTCTATAGTGTCTAAAACTTCTTTTAAAGAAGTTCCTTGGCCGGAGCCCACATTAAAGACTTGCATCAAAGCTTTTTCAGGAGGATTTTTAATGATTAAATGAAAAGCGTGAGAAAGATCATCTAGATGAATGTAATCTCTTATGCTATAAAGAGAATCAATAATATTTAAAGTGGAATTATCTATTAATTTGGAAAAAATGACCCCAATGAGCCCATTTGTACGCGTAGAAGGAAGAAGAGCACCATAAGGGTTACTTATCCGCAATACAGTCCCCCGAATTCCATACTTTCTGCAAAATAAAGCTAAATAATTTTCTACCGCTAGTTTATTAATACTATAGCTACTCCAAGGATAGGGAGGATCTGACTCCTGATGAGAAACTAAAGAGCTCTTTTGATACATATTTCCTCCACTACTTGCAAAAATAATATGACCCTGGGGATTAGCTTGGGCATAGGCTTCAAAAAGGGTAAGAGAAGATAAAAGATTATGAGAAATATCAGAAAAAATATCTTTATCAGAGGTCCATGGATTGTTTACCCAAGCTAAATGGATCAAAACGTCGGCCTGTTGGACAAAATTATTGATATCTACAGGATTGTTTAGATTTCCTATAAACTGCTGCGGGGAAGGGATGGTAGAAATAGATTGACGAACAAAGCGTTTATGAGGGAGAGGAAGAAACTTGCAGAGATAATTTCCTATAAAACCTGTACTGCCCGTAATTGCAATCATAGGCGCTCATTTAAAATAATTGATTTTATAGGTCGTTCATTAAAGATTTATCTTTTAACGATAGTTCTTCTTTAATTTTCGAGATAGTCATTTCTAATGAAAATTTCTCATTAAAGGTTCTGTGGGCATTGAGCGCTAATTGACGTGTTCGCAAAGGATGATTAATAGCTTCCACTAAAGCCTTTTCTAAAGCTTGGGCACTAAAAGAGCGACATAAGTAGCCGGAATAATTATGTACAATAGCTTCCGAACATCCATTCACATCGGTAGAAATAATAGGAACACCTAAAGACATAGCCTGTAAAAGAGATAAGGGCAAACACTCTACCGCAGAAGATTGAACAAATAGGTCTGCTTTCTTGTAAAAGGAATCCAATTGGTGGATCTCGATACAAGAGATAAGATGAATGCGTTCTTGTAGATTAGCGCTAAGAATCTTTAAAATGATGTCTTGATTATAGCTATCTAAAGAGGAGGGTAAGCCTACTAGGGTCAGAATCACATCCTGGGGTATTAACTCTTTTTTTATACAGGCAATAAAGGCATCGACAAGTAAATGAAAACCCTTCCTAGGAGTGCTAAAGCCTATAGAAAGAAGATTTTTGATAGGTTTATGAGAAGCTAAAGATACACTGCTCTCTTTCACCCCACTCCAATATAACACTTTTCCTGAAACATCTAAAATACTGTTCCAAATATTTTTCGTGCTTTCCGATCCAAACCAAAAATTGAATCTTTTTTTATGATTAACCCTCTTTAATAAGTGAAAAGCTAGGTTGGTTTTAAGATAAATAGTAGGAGAAAAAGATTCATGGATATACCAATGAATCTTTTTAAAAGGAGCAAACAGTAAAAGGGGTAACACAAGAGCAGAGCTGGCTGCACTGTTAACAATAACAGTGGAGGAAGCCCTTAGGTTTAAATAAAGAGTGACCCAAATGAGTGCCCCCAGACGCTTCCATTTTCCGATAGGTTCATCCCACTTTAAGCAGCCTGCAGGAGCTATATAAAGAGGAATATTTAATTTTTTATATTCATTTTTCAAAGAACCTTCATGCATGGAGATGACAGAAACTTTGTAGCCTTGGCCTTTAAGAGAGGTAGCAAGATCTAAAACTAACTTAGATCCCCCTCCCCCCGGCGCTAAATCATGGGTAATAAGGGTAAACTTTTCAGATTTTCCAACATAATGAGAAGAATTGCTTTTAAAATCTACCGACGGGCTATCAGAGCTGGCGATTTTAGGAGTATAAATAAACTGAGCCAAAATGCTTCCCAAATTTATCGCATTTTTGGCTTTGAGAAATGCTTTAGATCCATTATAAGGCGAAGGAGCATTTTTATTTAAAGGAGCGACACGGCTTACACCCACAAAATAATTGAGATAAAGCTCTTCGCGCTCTTTATGGCTAAGCTCGATCTCCTCCTGGGATACTTTCTCCTCTATATAACGGTAATAATAAAGATTTTCATTTAAAAAGCTGATCTCATAATTTATAAGAGAGCGAACAATATAATCCAAACTGCCTTGATATTTATAATCTCTATAAGCACCTAAGCGTGTGTGAAGTTCACGTGAAAAAAACATATTGCCATAGGTCATGGCAAGATTAAAAGTCATAAAAGCTTCTTCAATATGTTCAAGGTGGATAATTTCAAACATTTTTTCTTCGTAAATTCTTTTTTGAGAAGCATCAAAGCAATGTCGCCGGCTATCTTGATCTACTAGATCTACGCGCGTAAAGATAAAATGCGTTTGAGAAGCGATAGCTTTGTCTACCAGCCTTTCTATCCTATTAGGCGCAAAATAGTCTTGAGGAGAGAGAAAAGTTAAATAATCTCCTTGAGCAATTCCTAAACCTCTGTTGATAGCTTCAGCAAGAGTTTGAAAATTTTCTTGAAGGTAAATGCATTTATATTTTGTAGATTTTATAAAATCTTGAATGATAAAAGAGGAAGGAAGAGTAAAATGGGTGTCTAGAAGAATAACCTCCAGAGAAGCATACGTCTGTTCAGCTACAGAGTTTAAGGCAGCCTCTAAGTAGTCGCAATGGCTGCAAATAGGCATAATTAAAGACACCAAAGGAGCTTTCATAGAGTCAATTTATTTAAACTTTACAATGTATTCATCCCGGACAAGCATCTGTTTTATCAGCTTGCCATGTTCGTGTCAACGGGTGACGCTATTTTCTCCTTCTCCTGTTGCGAATAATTTTTTAAAGCCTTCCCTTATTTGGATCCTCTTTAGTTATAACCCATATTCATCCCATTTTTTTATAAGCCTTTGGATATGAATAATTTATAAATTTTAAATTTAAAAATTAACTTTTATAATTCCTTAGCAATCAGTAACTTAAATTTCAAGTGAGGCATGAGGATTATAATTATTAAAATTTTTAATTAAGTCATCATGCTCTAGATTATATCCTTTTTCTATCTCCAACACAGATTCTATAGGCTGGCCCCACTTTAGCCGACGAGCAAGCTTAGTGTTGATTAAAAAGCTTTTATCTCGACACCAATAATGATTAATTCTAAAAATGTTAACACTGTTTTTTGCTGTAAAAGCTCCATGAACAAGCTCTTTGTTTTCATTCACAGCAAATTTATTGGCAGAGTAGATAAAACTATGAGGATCCATGATATCTACCACATAGGCAGGCTTAACAATAGATTTAACATGCAAATCACCATCTACCGCTCCTCTAAAAGTCAATAGATCGGTCAATTTTTGCCCTTCTGGAATATAATCTACGTTACTTGTTCCATACATTACCCAATTGACTACCACACCTGCAAATTCTTCATAATTTTTTAAAGCTTTTCTCAAATTTTTGTAAGGCAGTGTAAAAAGGAATTCATCGGTATCAATGATGGCACACCATTTAGATTCCTTGGTGATTTTTTTCAAGCAATGCATGTAAGCTTGAGTTTGAATGCTATTCCATTCGATAACGTTTTGGCTACCATAATTCCATTCTATTACCTCAACAAAGCCTTCCTTTTCATATTTATCTAGATAAGTTTTCCATACCTTGATAGGTCCATTATTGTATAAATAAAAATGTTGGATACCTTGATGCTTATGAAATTCGATCCATTCAGGCATATAAGGAAGATCATCTTCCATAAAAATTGCACAACTGGATAATTCATATTTGTAGCCGGCATTTAAAGTCTGTAAGATGAAGAACAACCCACAGAGAATTAAAAAACGCTTCATAAGTTTCTGATTTCCTCGCCTTTTCTTACTACTACTGTAAATCCATTGCCTACTTTATCATCGATGTCTTGGACAGCTACTACCTCCCAGCCATAATGCTTGCATATGTCTAGCATATCTTGAGTTATCCAAACTGACCAATGATGATGATCATCATTTTCAGGAGCAGTTAAATGTTCATGACGATAGATAATTTCCTCTAAGGAAGTGCGCGGTCTATTTTTATCGAAGGTCCGCTCTTTATGAGGAATAATCATATAGATATATCCTCCTGGCTTTACCACGCGCAGCCATTCCTTGATAGCTTTTATAGGATCAAAAAAATGCTCAATAACATGAGAATTGATCACAAAGTCAAACACATTATCCTTAAAAGGAAGATTATCTCCACTAGCCACTATATCGACTTTCAAAGCATGCCCTGCTGCCTTTTCCTCTGCTCTTTTGAAGGGTGTAGAAAGCTCATCACTATAATCGACATTAAGAGTTTTCAATCCGAAAGGATTATGGGCAGAACCTCCAATTTCAATCCCTCTTAGTCCATCTAGTAATTTGTGAGCTAAAGCGCTTTCTTGGAAAGCATTTCTTCTATGAAAGATATGATTGAATCCACCAGCTCTTACAATTTCTTTAGAAGGAAGCACAAGTAAAGATCGAACAGTATTAGATCTAAAGCCTATGAATAAGGTAACCCAACAGACAGCCACTAAAAATACTATCCATTTCACATGCTGCATAATTATTTCCTTTATGAGTACAAGTTATAAGGGTTAAAGCACTTTATATTTTCTATAAAAAACTTGTCTACTGAATTTCTTAAGTTTAAAAACCCTAATTTCTTGGCAGGATAAAAAAATCTATAGATATCTAAGAGAGGGGTGTTTTTGATTTGCTGGAAAGTTGTGCTTACTTATATTTTCAAGTTTTAACTTTTGTCAGCTATAAGCATTTGGCTAGCTTCTAACCATCGAGGATTTTACCTTCTTTAGTTGTACCTCATAAAAACACAAAAAGAAGGCTGCTTAAACCGAAGAGCTGTACTCCTACTTGGTATCCTATCGCTTTAAGCATTATTAGGTAACGTAAAAGCAAGCCTTAGAACATCTCTGGCAGGGAATATAGCAAGCTATAAAAAATTGACTATGAAAAGTTTTAAGATGCTTGGCATATTAAAGATTAAATATCTAATCCTTTAGAGTAATGACTAGTAAAAGAGTGACAATCGCTCTATTAAAAAAGTCGTTTGAAGGATTTTTTATGACTTTTACATTTTATAACTTCGATTGTTTGTAATAAGCCCACCTGCCAGGATATTTTAATAAAATCAAGAAAAGTATAATCATTCAGCAATTCCCTCTTTCATCTTAGGGGAAGCCTCTTTTCCTCATGCTAGCTTTTCACAATTTTATCGGCTAACTTGCTACCTTAAAAAAGAAATTAAGTTTAGATATATAGTTGAAAAGAAAAGAATTTATCTAAAAAAAATATAGCGCTATTTCCTTGACGAAATAAAGAAAGCTCATTTAAAAGTCTAAGTTTGTTTTTCTAATAAAACTATTTGTGATTTACCCCTCTCTTTTAAGGAATAAAATTATCCAAATTTCCTCCCCTATAGACTATGATTGTTCCCGCCCATCATTCACTGCAATGCTTCTTTAAATCAGGTGAGCAGCGAGATGGCAAGAATTGAAAGGGAAGTCTATCACTTAAGAGGACTCATAGGAGCTTTTGATGAGACGATGCAGGAAAGTGCTGCTCTGACAACGGTTGTGATGGATGCCTATTTACAAGAGCTAAAGAGATTAGAGCCCAACTCCTTTTAAATTTTTCTACCTAAGTATTAATAGTAGTTATAACGGGAGTTCCATTTTTTTAAAACCAATCAGTAGTAAGCAAGCTTTTGACTGTTAAAAGCTTATGGTTTTTGTCGACGTTTTTTTCTAGTGACTACAT